>PRDT01000078.1 GCA_003173995.1 Candidatus Levyibacteriota bacterium
TTACGCTAAGCTTATTAAAGATGCCTCTACAAAAAGAGGACTGATTCAAATTAGTGGTGAAATAACAACATTGTGTTTTGAAGATGGAAAAGAAGTGAGAGAAATTTTGGATAAAGCAGAGTCTTCTGTCTTTTCTATCTCTCAGGGAAATGTGGTTAGAGGATTTATACCTATTAAGCAAAGTCTTGCAGGAAGTTTTGACAGAATTGATGAGTTACATAAGTCTGGTGCTGGCCTTCGAGGAGTCAGGACTGGATTTAGTGATTTGGATACGATGCTTTCTGGAATGCAGGCATCCAATTTACTTATTTTGGCAGCCCGCCCTGGTACAGGAAAGACAGCTATGGCGATGAATATTGCACAATATGTTGCAGTAAACGACAAAGTACCAATAGGCATATTTTCTTTGGAAATGAGCCAAGAAGAGCTTGTCGATCGTTTGCTTGTTGGGCAGGCAGATGTTGATGCATGGAGACTTAAGACGGGTAAATTATCAGAAGGGGACTTTACCAAATTATCAGAGGCCATGGGACAACTTGCAGATGCACCAATATTTATTGATGATACGCCAGGAATTACGCTTTCTGAAATGCGTACCAAAGCACGAAGACTTCAGCTTGAGCATAAGATTGGTTTACTCGTTGTTGATTACTTACAGCTTGTTAATCCAGGCAAAAAGCTTGAGAGTCGTGTGCAAGAAGTATCTGTTGTTTCACAAGCTTTGAAAAATTTAGCAAGAGAATTAAAAATTCCGGTGATTGCGCTTTCTCAGCTTTCTCGTGCAGTTGAACATCGAGGAGAACGCCGTCCACAACTTGCTGACCTTCGCGAATCAGGTGCTATTGAGCAGGATGCCGACGTGGTTATGTTCTTGTACCGTGCAGATGATGAAATCAATGGCTCAACATTGCCAGTCAAACTCCTTATCGCAAAGCACCGAAATGGGGCAACTGGAGAAATAGATTTACTTTTCCGTGGAGATCGTATACGATTTTATAATATAGAGAAATCTCACCAAGCAGTAGCAGCCGCTGCTGCCTAGAGATAGAGAAGGGGGGTGAAAAAGAATGGACAATCAAACACAAAATCCAGCAACACCAGCACAACCAACAGACGCAACAACACCAATACCAGCTATGGATCCAAATATGCCAGCAGCACCAGCAGCAGATCCTGCTGCAATGCCTACGCCAGCACCTATGGATCCAGCAGCAACACCAGCACCAGCTGACGCACCAGCAATGCCAGCACAGCCAACAATGCCAGCAGGAGACGCAGGTATGACACCTCCTCCAGCTGAACCAGCATTGCCACCTATGCCAGAAATTCCAGCAGTGCCAACAGCAGATGCGACACCAGCACCCGCTGATGCAGCAGCACCAGCAGCTGACGCTTCTTCATCACCAGCAGGTGATGATGTAATGTCTGAGTTGCACAAAATTGAAGATAAATTAGATGATATGGATCAAAAGCTCTAAAGAGTAATTGATACGTAGTAATTTATTTTACCTATTGATCCCAACCTATGGTTGGGGTTAATAGTATTTAAGGAGGGTTTAACTCAGGACGTGTCTAATGCGTCTCTCTAAAGTTCTTGTTGTTTGCACTTGTAAGAGATCTCCAGCATTTCGATAAGTCTTTATATGCTCACCAAGAAATTGAAGAAGATTTCTTAATTCTGCAATTGTCTCAGGTTGGTTAATTCTGATATCACCATCTTGACTAAGAACAGTAAAATTTCCTTCAGGTTCACAAAGTATAGTATACATTCTGGTATCTTCTCTTTGTCCTACTGCAACAGTCAATCGCACACCATGTATTTTACTATCTCTGTTAGCAGGTTCAATTTTAATAGAGTGCAGTGCGTTAATTCTTCCTGAACTATTATATGCAAAAAATTCAGGAGTGAATTCCATACCAAGTCGTCCAGTATATATTTGTGTTCTTATACCAATGCCTTTATAATCTACGTCCATTCCTAGTTCTGCAAGACGTTCGAACATTCTTTGATTATCAATGAGGGCCCCCATTTCTACCCATGCACTTCGTAAGTCTTCTCGCAAGGAAGTTTCATCAACTTCATCTGCTTCTATTATTTCTGCTTGGTCTTCTTCTCCTAATTCTTGAAAAGAACCATCAGGAAGCATCCTTGACCTTGATAGTACGGTACCTGTTGCCTCATCTATTTCTTCCACTATTGTTTCTTCTGTTGCAACTCTATGTTTTGCACCACTACCCATCCATGCTTGTCTATCAGAAGTTGGATATGGATCGCCACCTTCATATTCAAACCCTAGCCCGTCATTTGGTATTGCAACAAGATCTCCTTGTCCAAATGACTGAAGTCTTTCTATGGTCTCGGCGCGAGTAAGTAAACCTCTTGCATTGCCTTCTGCCCAACCTGCAAGAATGTCTCTTCCACGACTGATACTTCTCAAACGAGCTTTGAGTTTTGGCTCTGTCAATAATGAAGTTTCAGCTTGTCGAAGTAATACATCAAGTTCTTCATGGAGGGTTACTCTAGTAGCATTATCAATATCAGAAGACCCTTCCGCAATTACGCTGTCAAATGCCAATGCTAAATCACGTAACCTCTTGCTTCCATCCGTGGATCCATCAAAAATCATTGCATCAATTGGTGTATGTATCTTCCCAGGTGCTTCTTCTTGCATTGTTCTGAAGTTATCCATGACATCTCTTGGAAAAGCTGGAAAAGCAACACTTGTCGTACCATCTCTTTTAATACGAATGAGCATAGGCTTCCTTTCTGTAAAGCTAAAGCCTAAGAGATAGGCGACATCTGCTTCTACAACGAGCAGTCCAGAATTATATTCAGCACCTTCAATAGTTCTTGTAAGGGTAATAGGATATCGATTACTTTCATACTGTCTATAATCAGCCTTGACAGAAAGTCCTTCAAAAAAGGGAATAGTAGGTCTACCTCCTTCAGTTTCAGGAGCTAAGCGTGGGAATACTGGTCTTGGTGTACTGGATTCTGCTAATCTAGCTAAGTGATCTAATTCAGCTGCCATAGTTGACCTCGTATGGCTGAGTATATAAGATAGAAAGGCGTTTGTCAACTATAGGACTGTTTTAGGTTTTGAAGCCGTTTGAGGCTAGAGAATACCTGTTAGGCAGGAATTTGTAGTTGGGGAGTCCAACCTGTTGTATTGTCCTTAAAATCTTGCATAATTTGCCACATATTACCTGCTGCGAGGGACAACTCGTCCCTATCTACATACGCATTATAAGTTTCATCATCTGCCTCCTCAGGCTCAACTGGCTCATTGACGTATGCAGAGCTACGGTAATATTCTAGCCTTCTTTGGAGAACCTCTTGCAGCTCAGCCATAAGTATTTGGGGTGTTGTCTTTCGTATAACTTGATCTCCTCGGGTTACTTCCAAGACCACTGATGGAATTAATAACAATTCTTCAGTGTCTGGAGTGACAAAATATAATTCTCCTGTGGCAAGGGCACGAACTGTTACTGTATCTTGTCCTTCTCTTTCAATAGTAAAGTTAACATAAGGGTCTTCACCTTGTGGAGTTGCTTCCTCAAGTGTAAGAGCAGTCAAGGGACGTTGGTGTCCAGTTGAACGAGATTCATCAGCTGGCCTCATAACTATGGTATGTGTTGAGAGAAGTTGTGCCTCTAATCCAATTGTATTTGGTCCTGTTGCTAGAAATTCAGTTTCATCAAGTGCATCCAAAACAGCACCTGTTACAAAGTTAATTGTCTCTACATCTTCTAGCTTTGCAACAGCCTCAACAAGCTCTGCCGGTTCATCATCATCGTCTTCTTCTAATGCCCTAGCTTCAACTTCATCATCTTCTTCATCACTAGCGTGGTCATAGTCTTCAACATTGAACTTCAGATCGAGCGCTGTAAGCATTGCAACATTTCTCTGAATCTCATCTGCTCGTTTGGTCTCAAGTGCTGGTATCAGTCCTTCTGTCATAAATCGTGCAAGTGCCATAAGCTGAGCAGGGGAGGGCCGTCTGAATTTTTGTTTGGCAATATCCCAAATTTGAATTGTGCCGTCTTTTGCTATACGAAGAGATGTCCCAGTGTCAGAACCAACTTCAGTTATTATTACATGGAGTCCACCATGAGTATCGTCAAAGGGAGTAAGAGTTACTGTGGATTGTTGATTATCATCTTCACCTATAACAACGAAAGTAGCTTTTGTAGCAATACCTTGCATTGCTTCAACTAAAATTCTTTCAGAAGTCCAGCCTTTCGGTAAAAGCGTTTCGTCTTCTACAGTAGAACGGGCAAGAGCGCTTGCATATTTTGCTCGTACACTCTCAAGAGCCGAGATGGTTGCTTGACCTGCTTCTGGTCGGAGCCTCTCTAATTGATGACTTGTAATTGGTATCAATCGTGCGACAATGTCTCTTATCCAGCCGTCATGTGGTCCTATCTCCACCATTTCTCCTCTGTCTCCTCCAAAAGAACTCGTTATGATGCCTGCTTCTGAGACGGTAATATCAATATTCGTTGTACCATCAGGATTTATAAAAGCACCATCAGGAGGTATAAAAGAAAAAGTAACTGACTGTGCGTCATCAAGAAGAAAATTTCGCGCTATTGTAGCAGAGACAGCAACCACATTAGTAGCATCAAGAGGATGTCTTAAATTTAATGCCATGTGAGAACTATTAGCATCAATACTAAATCCTGATGGTGTAACAGCGGTATTTTCTTGCGGAAAAAGATACTCGGCAAGAGAGGCTCTATTTGCATCAAGTATTTCTGCAAATGCAGGCACATACTCAGCAGGAATGCCTCCTGCTGCCATAGCCTCGTCAAAGGCTGCATAAAGATCAAGAATTTCTCTCTGACCAAAATCTTCAATTCTAATTTGTTGGGTTTGGGCATACATAGCTTTCCCAATTGCAGCTTCATACTCAGGTACAGCAAGTGGCATATCTAACAATCCTGTGCCATGACTATCCTCAATAATTTGTGAATGATCTAAAGTGGGAGCACCACTTCGCGGGATAACAAGTTTGGAAAATCTTACAGGCCGCATTGTTCCTGAAGCATCTGGCCACACGGCTGACGGCATGACTGCAATAAGATTGTCTCCTTCAAGAGACAAGAATCCTCTTTGACCAGCATTTGACGTGAGGGTAAGAAGAGTTGGATTACCTGTCCTACTATCATTTCTTGCTTCGGTTACATGAACTCCAGCGAAGGGGTCGTGGAACACTCTTAATTTAGGAGGTGTTTCGTGGGATATTCTCGCTAGTCGTTCGCCATCAATTGCCATAGTTGATCCTATGGATAGAGAGTATATAAGAGAAGAAGGCAAATGTCAACTATAGGACTGTTTTGGGTCTGAGGTGGTTGCCTGATGCAGAGAGCGCGTACATATCAGTTAGTGTTCGTCTTTTCCATGAGCCTGAATAGGTGGTATTAATGCGCCTATCAAAGAGGTCAGCAAGTGCTCCGACCAGGCGTGCCTCATTATCATGCAGGAGCTTTCCTTTAGGACGAACTGCAAGTTCTTCTTGATAACCTCGCAGAATTTGGTGAAGAGAAGCTTCAAGGCTGTCTACCATACTTTCGGGGAGTGGATTATTTTGTGTATAAGCTAGGCTCAAAAGCTCATCTATATCATGTTGATTGCGGACTCGATCTCCTTCATCGCCTCGTGCCCCTGTCCGTGGTAGTGTAACTTCCCAGGGAATTCTATTTTCTCTGTCCCACACAATAGCTTTAAAACGCTGATTCTCGACTGGATAGCTATAAATAGCATGCCCACGGTAGTATTGTAGCCTTCCTAGGGATTCGTTCTTTAGAGAATAGAGACCAAGACAATTATCAAACTCCTTAAAGGGAATAACATCCAGTTGCCCTCGTCTTTCAGGACGAGTTGGGGTAGCAGGGGAAGCTTGAGGGGTTTCTCTTACTTGAGGTGTTGGATGAGGATGATATATCCTTTCAACTTGTGGTTGAGGGATAGTATATGCTGCTACGCGTTGAGGAGCTGCAAATGATGTAAGAGGTTCGTGATGTTGGGAAGTTGGGACAGAAGGGAGAGTCATATTGACTGCTCCTTGTATATTAGCTAACAGTTGTGCCTCTTTTTGCCTGAGACGGGTGGCATTAGAATAATTTGTCACATTGGCTCGCATGCTCTCTAAGAAGGCAGCCACACGGGGAAGGTAAATAGGCAGACCTTCTTCATTTCCCCAACCATGAAATCGGTCATAGGGGACATAGGTATGGGTTATCGCAAAATTCCCAATTTGAAGAGTATTAACGTCTTGAAAAGTTGGGCGACCATGAGTTGGGTAGATATCAATGCGTTGATTTTCAAAAAGGCAGCTGACAATGTTATATTCGGTGTCTACAAGAATATGTGCACCTTCTTCTGGTTGTCTAGATGTACTCATCAGTGCACGTGTTGACGATGGCCACTGGATGCTAAGATGCTGATAGTCCAATAGATCGGTGAGCCTATCGAATGTATCAAGACCAATCCATGCTTTCTCTCCCTCTGAGATTCGCTTGGGGGGAAGAAGTCCTTGTATTCTTTCAACAAATGGTTGGGCTAATTCTCGAGCAGACTGCCACAATTGCCGCAACGAACGGCCATTGGAATAGGAAGGAAT
>PRDT01000075.1 GCA_003173995.1 Candidatus Levyibacteriota bacterium
GACTATCCTCTGCATTTGAGAGCCACGTCTTATATTCCTCGCCACCCCATCCATAGTCATATTGCTGAAAACCATGCTTCATGCATTCTTCCATATACATAAGATGTGTGATAAGTCCTGGAGCGTATCTTCGTACTTCATATGAAAAATTAATACCGCTTTTATACCCAATGACAGTGCCGTCTTTATCCAGAAGACTATAAATACTCCCTAATGTTACTTCTCCTGCACGAATTCGATACAAATGAAGTCTTCCGGTATCAAAAAGAACAGCAATAAGATCTCTGTAGAATGCCTCGATGCGATCTGTTCCAAATCCACCTTCTTTACCTCTGCTTTGCCATCTTTGTCTATTCAAAGCAACCAGCTCTTGATAAATATCTTGTGCTTCTTCTTTGGTTGTTGCCCATGCTTCTTGTATTTGTCCGTATTTTTTCTCAAGTTCTTTCTTATTTCGTTTTATACGTCGTTTGTTAGCGGGAAGAGCAGACAAAACATTTGTGTGTCCCTCATGTCGAGCTTTTTCGAAATTAAATACTGGATATCGCATTTCTTTCAATCGTAACGTTATACCGACATTCGCAGCACCTTGTGATAGTGCGTGAGCGTCTTCCGGAACAAAGCCTTGTAAAAGCAGTTGATTCCATGGTTGTTGTTGTGCAATCTGCATAATTCCCCCTGCAAAAGCTTCTCTGTGTGCATCATCAACAAGTAATCGATGATCACTGACATGAACTGTCTCATGTTTTTCTTCACCTGCTGTTCCCAAAATAATTGTCGGAAGTCTTAGAGGGCCACGTCGAATAGTGTAATAGGGGTGTGTCATGAGTACTGCTCCTTGTGTAACACCTTCTTCTACACCAAAGAGAAAGGTATGGGGTATTTCCTCTCCAAAATGATGTAACCAGGTCTCAACAAAGTCCCATGAAGCAATAGTACTTTCATTTCCGAGGCGGCTTTCGAGCTCTCTCCATTTTGTTGCAGCTTGCGATTTTTCAGCTGAAGGAATGCGTTCTATAGGCATTAAAGAAAAAGTTCTTCTTTCTGGAGAACTCATTTCTTGATATGACATAAAATAAAGAAAGACACTGCAAAGTTTGGTAGTGTCTCATAAAAATAGTGTTGCTTCTATCGTAAAAATTTGAAATAAGTGAAGTCATTGAATTGAGTAATAAGAAGGTAATGATGAAGAAGCTACTATCTTACCCAACTCTTCCTCAAATTTTATTTCTTACTACCAAAGTACCTGTATAGTTGCTGCATGGATTCGGATAATTTGGCAGTTATCATTTATGAAGATGAAAGCACGGCAGAAAAAGTATTTAATACTTTGAAAGAAATGCAAGATGAATATCTCATTAAGCTGAGTGATATTGCCTATGTTACTAAGGATGCAAGTGGAAAGGTTCATGTCCATGAAGGCGATAATGAAGCTGCTGCTGGTGCAATAGGAGGAGGATTTTGGGGACTTTTACTTGGACTCATTTTTTTTGTTCCTTTTCTAGGACTTGCTGTTGGAGCAGCAACCGGTGCCATAGCGGGAGCAATGTCCCACTATGGAATTGATGATAAATTTTTGACTGAGCTTCGAGAAAAAATGAAAGATAGTTCGTCAGCAATATTTGTAATTTTTCATGATGCTAAGCCAGATAAGGTACTTCCAAGACTCAGTGAATATGGTGGGACAGTACTTCGAACCTCACTTTCCAAAGATGCAGAAAAGCAGCTGCAAGACTCCATTAGCAAAGGTGCTCCCCACATGTGAGTATTCTATAACTATTTGTATTTAGCTATAAAAGCCCTATAATACATGGATGAAAGTTCACCCAAGAATATTTCACCCCGAGCAAGCTGATTCTTATTTGAGCAATGCAGTTATCGATGAAGAAGAAGCCCTTATCGCAAGACAACTTGCCTATCCTCAACTTCCAGAAGTTCTTTATTATGTAGACCGTAGGCGAATTGGAAAGTACGTATATAAAGAACTAGAAGCAAAACTTGTATCTGCTTCTTCCTCAGAGCCTCTTCGAGTGTTGTTACTTGGAGATGGCGTTGGTAATGGAACAAAAGAGTTAGTAAGACTCCTTGAGGAAAATTACGGAGAGTCATGGAGACAGCAAGTTGAACTTCACATGACTTCTCTTAAGACATACCTGGATCACAAAGAGCTTATAGATAAAGGAGTTGCTGTTCATACAGGTATCCTTGCCGAACAATTAACACAATATGGACTTGGTCAGTTTAATGTCATTGGCTCTGATTCATTACTTGGATGGACTGATATGAATTACTCACTCACACAAATTCGCGACTCATTAACAAGTAATGGAGTATGGATTGGGATAGAAGCGCGGGGAAGACATACAGGTGTAGTGTGGGACAGAAGTGCGAGTGATTTGCCAGGGGTGATAGAACATCATTTAAGAAGGGGTCAAATGGTGCCAGCAAATAGCTATATTGACCGTATTACAGCTCAAGATGGAGCAGGAAGAATGGCTGATCCGATTTATATGCTTCGTTATGTACGAGAGTAAATTATTTTCCTGAGAAATTTAAGAAAATAACAAATAATTTATTTAAATATATCCCTTAGTTATCTACTATAACCATATTGGTATAGTTTGTGATAGTTTGCTATCTTGTACAAATCTTACAAAATGATACAACTATCTTAGAAATATGGCAGTAGAAAGAGCATTAACAGCACTCACAAATCTTACTCGAGCACTAAGAGTTGTGAAAGGATCAGGAGTAGAACCACATCTCACAGGGGTTGTTAAAGGAGACAGGTCCTTACAAGAAACCTTTCTAGATAAAGAAGCTCTCCTTCAAAGATATAGAGGTTATTTAGAACCCACAATTCAACTTCCAGGTACACCTGCGAGTGAGGGAAGAGAAGAAGTTCCTCCATTTACCATTTCTCAAGCAACAGCGAGATCTATAGAAACGGCTCAAGATATAGTTGCTCCAGCAGAACCTTTATCACCAAGAGATGCAGCACTTGTCAGTATGGCACAATTTGCTTACCGCATGATGCCTCGACAAGGAGAATCTGCTGATGAAGGAATGGATTATAGAAATAAAACTCCTTTCCATCCAGGAAGACGCGGTAGAACAAAAGAAACAAGAGCAAGAGTTGGAGAATTAGTTAATGGTGTAGTAGGTGGATATATGACAAACGTTGAGCTTAGTGCATTAAGCGAGTTTAACAAGCATCAACATGCACTTGATCCACGTAACGCAGGCAAACATACACTTGCAGCTTTAGTACAAGTTGGGTTACCAATGGCATTGCGATGGGCTGGACCATGGGGTGCTGCAGGATCTCTTCTTTTGGGGCACTTTGCAGCAGAAGGTGTTAAGGGTATTTTTGGAGACCAGATTATTACTCGAGATGGTACAGGATATGAAAGAGCTCACAAACCATATAACATTGGGTCAAGTGTAAGAGAATTAATGTCAACAATTGCTGACTTTTCAAAAGTAGCACACATTCCTGGACTTGAAAATTTTGATCCAAGGTCGATAGACTTTAATGATCACAATGTTGCTGAGTTCTTTACCAGAGCGCTTTTTGTAAATCATCCTGCTTACTTTACCTTAAGACAAAGAACCTCAGCCTACGAACTTCTCACACGTGATGAAATTGCTACAAGGCAAGCTATTGAAGCTCCTCTCGATGGTGCAAAAATTACAGGAGCAGATATAGTGAGTGCAGATGATGCTTCTCCAGATGATACTATAGATACAGGTACAGATCAGTAAGTAATTTCTTTAGAGTAGTTGTCTTAGCCTCAAATTTCCTATATAATCATTGATTGATAACTTCTTTTCCCAAAAGCGGTCAAGATATATAGCTATGAATGATGTCATTACTATAAAAGGTGCTCGTGAGCATAACCTCAAAAATATCGATGTAACTATTCCTAAGAATAAGCTGGTCGTGATGACTGGCCTTTCAGGCAGTGGAAAGTCATCTCTTGCATTTGACACTATTTATGCAGAAGGACAAAGACGATATGTAGAAAGTCTTTCATCCTATGCAAGGCAATTCCTTGGTATCATGAAAAAGCCTGATGTAGATCTTATTGAAGGATTATCTCCTGCAATTTCTATTGACCAGAAAGGTGCTTCACATAATCCTCGCTCAACTGTTGGTACTGTCACAGAAATATATGACTATATGAGACTGTTATTTGCTCGTGTTGGTCATCCTCATTGTCCAATTTGTGGAAGAGAAATATCTCATATGTCTAAAGAGCAAATTACTCAAGCAATTTTTGCTATGCCAAATGAAAAAGGTGCACACATGAAGCAAGGCCTTCGAGTGCTTATATTATCACCAGTTGTGAAAGATAGAAAAGGTGAGTATTTAGAACTATTTAAAGATCTTAAAAGACGAGGATATAGGAAAGTACGTATCGATAACAGAGTCTACTCACTTGATGATGACATAGTGCTGATTAAGACGAATAAACATACCATTGATGTGGTTATTGATAGCTTAGTTATTTCAAAAGAGACAGACACGTTACGCCTTGCGAATGATGTAGAACAAGCTCTGAAGTTGGGAAGTGGAGAATTAATTGTTGGTGTTATTAAAGACCCAGGATTTTCACTGCCAGATTCTCCACAAGAGCTGGAAGATGAGCTTTTCTCAGAAAAGTTTGCATGTCCTGTTGATAATATTTCTCTTCCTGAGATAGAACCACGTATCTTTTCATTCAATACGCCACATGGTGCATGTCCAAATTGTAACGGTCTAGGGACTATATTAACTGTTGATCCAGAATTAGTACTTAATCCAAATCTCAGCATTAATGAAGGAGGTATTTTACCTTTCTCAACAACTTTTACGCATGATACGTGGTTTAGTAGGACCATGAAAACCTTTGCTGAGGAAAATAGTATTTCTCTTTCGACACGAATTGCAGAATTACCAAAAGAGAAAATTGAATTACTTCTGTATGGCACAGGTGATAAAGAATATGAAGTTGTGGGTGAAAATAGATGGGGGAGACTTACATCAATCTCAGAGCCTTTTAGAGGTATTGTTGATGAAGTGAAAAATAGATATCAAGATACTGAGTCAATCTTCCTTAAAGGACAAATTGAGAAGTATATGCGCTATGAAGTCTGCAGTGTTTGTAATGGTTCGAGACTCAAGAAGGAGGCTTTGTCTGTAACTATTGATGGTAAGTCAATTGTCAATGTTTGTGACATGGCAATTCTCCATACACTGAGCTTTATTGACAATCTCCCATCACTTCTTTCAGACAGAGAACAAACCGTTGGCAAGCTTATTCTAAAAGAAATTAAGGAGCGTCTTACTTTTTTGGTTGATGTTGGGCTTGATTACCTTTCACTTTCCAGAGGTGCCCAAACTCTTGCTGGAGGAGAAGCCCAAAGAATTCGTCTTGCATCACAAATTGGAAGTGGACTGACAGGCGTCTTGTATGTACTAGACGAACCATCCATTGGTCTTCATCCAAAAGATAATAGTAAGCTTATTATGACGCTGAAAAAGCTTCGAGACTTGGGCAATACTGTGCTTGTTGTTGAGCATGACCAAGAGACTATGGAAGAATCTGATTTCATCCTAGATTTTGGTCCTGCAGCAGGAGTCCATGGAGGACAAATTACAGCACAAGGAACACCTACTGAAATAAGAGCCAATAAAGACTCACTTACTGGACAGTATCTTTCAGGTAAAAAGAAAATTCATGTGGTGCCTGCTGTAAATAGAGAAAGACTTCTTGAGAAGAAAGAAATTATTATTTATGGTGCTTCAGAACATAATTTAAAAGACGTAGATGTGACATTTCCTCTGCAAAAATTAGTTGTTGTGACAGGTGCATCAGGCAGCGGCAAATCAACATTGGTCAATGATATTTTGTACAAATCCCTTATGGAAAAACAAAATGGATATAGTAAGGAAAAGCCAGGTGAGCACAAAGATGTCACAGGAGACGAATTTATTAAGCATGTGTTCTTTATTGATCAATCTCCAATTGGACGTACTCCAAGAAGCAATCCAGTTACCTACACAGGAGCCTTTAATTATATTCGAGATATCTATGCTTCGACAAAAGAAGCAAAACTTCGTGGTTATGGTCCAGGAAGATTTTCTTTTAACGTCAAAGGCGGAAGATGTGAAGCCTGCCAGGGAGAAGGGCAAATTAAGATTGAAATGCAATTTTTACCTGATGTGTATGTACCTTGTGAGGTCTGTGGAGGTACTCAATATAATGCAGAGGCATTAGAAGTCGTATTTAATGGCAAAAATATTTCAGATGTACTTAAAATGACTGTAGGTGAGGCAAGAGAATTCTTTGCTTTCCATCCAGCGTTATCTAATAAACTCCAAACTCTTGTTGATGTTGGACTTTCTTATGTCAAATTAGGACAACCAGCACCAACTTTATCAGGTGGAGAAGCACAACGTGTTAAGTTAGCTACAGAATTATCTAAAAGAGGCAAGGATGCACTATATCTTCTTGACGAACCAACTACTGGTTTGCATTTTGCGGATTTAGAAAAACTGTTACAAGTATTAAGAAAACTGGTAGATCAGGGCAATAGCGTCATTGTCATTGAGCATAATTTGGATGTAATAAAAAATGCAGATTATATTATTGACTTAGGACCTGATGGAGGAGAACGTGGAGGAGAAATTGTTGCCAAAGGAGCGCCAAAAGATATTGCTGCAAATGCCAAATCACATACTGGTCAATTTCTTAAAAAGGTGCTAGAGTAAATTATACTCATAGTGCCTCATGATAAAACGCCTACTTTTATTTCTTATTTTCTTCATTGGATTTGCGACTTTTGTCCCACAAACACACGCTGAAAGCAATTTTAGTACTTCATATAAAGTAGATTACACAGTTAATATTAATGGCACGACTCATGCAGTCTTTACTATTTCACTGAAAAACAAAACAGATAAATACTTTGCCTCATCTTACACATTAAAAGTCGGATTCCCCACTATTTCTAATGTAAAGGCTTCAGATCCAAATGGAGGTATAAGCCCAAATATTAAAAGAATGGAAGATGGTCAGCAGATAAGTCTTACTTTTAATAAAGACGCACTAGGTAAAAATGCAACTATTCCCTTTACTATTTCATTTGATACACCGGATATAGCAAGTCAAAATGGATCTATTTGGGAGGTAAATATTCCTGGTCTAGCCAATCAAAATGATTTTGAAGATTTTGGGGTCAGTGTCACTGTGCCATCATCATTTGGTTCACCACTTTTTATCAAACCTGATACAGGGAGCAAATCTCTTACTTTTTCCAAAGAGCAGCTCGGTAGATCAGGGATTTCAATCGCATTTGGTACCAAACAAACATACGCATTTTCTCTAAATTATCATATTCGTAATAACCATTTATTTCCTCTCAAAACAGAAATTGCTTTACCTCCTAACACCTCATACCAACATGTCTCTCTCTCTTCTATTTCTCCCAAGCCTCTTGCTGTAAGAGAGGATTCAGATGGAAATTGGCTTGCCTCTTATTTACTTACCCCTTCTCAGACAATGACAGTCAATGTGAAAGGCAACACCTTCCAATCTCTCAGTCCAGAACAAGATTCACTCTCTCAGGCAGAAAAAACTTTGTATACCAAACCACTACAGTATTGGCAGTCAAATGATAGTCATATACTGCAGTTAGCAAAGGATCTAAAGACTCCTTATGCAATTTATCAATACGTCGTGAAGACATTGCATTATGACTTCTCTCGCGTCTCAGATAGTCAGGAGCGACTTGGTGCAGTTGCTGTCCTCAACAAGCCTAACTCTGCCGTGTGTCTTGAATTTACAGATCTTTTTATTGCAATTGCTCGGGCTGCTGGTATTCCTGCGAGGGAAATAGATGGGTATGCATTCACTCAAAATAGTAAAGAAAGACCTGTCTTTTTATCAAAAGAAATTCTCCATGCGTGGCCTGAATATTATGATAGTTCTTCACAAAGTTGGGTTATGGTTGATCCTACCTGGCAAAGTACCACAGGAGGGATAGATTATTTTCACACTTTTGATCTTGATCATGTTGCTTTCGTTATTAAAGGAGTGGCTAGCACAATGCCTATTCCAGCTGGAGGATACAAAGTCTCAGGACAAGATGCTGTCAAAGATATTAGTATGACATTTGATACTGATACTGCTGAGTCAGCGCCACAAGTGAGCGCTCTTATTTCCATGTCTAATACACTATCGTCGGGTTTTCCAGTAAACGGAAATCTTGTCCTCGAAAATACTGGTCAAACACTTTTTCCTCCTCAAGAGGTCATAGTAAAAGGAAGTCTACCTGGAGAGAAGATATCATTAACAACACAACCTCTCCCTCCATTTGGGAAAATAACAGTTCCTTTTTCTTTGTCCAAAACATCTTTTTTGACAAGAAGGCCTGATACGATTACAATACAGGTTGCTGGAAAGACAATTTCAAAGACAATTACTATCTCTCCATTTTCTTTTCAGTACATTGGACTTATAGGAGGTATTTTCGTTGCTATACTCTGTATTATCATATTTATCATTGCCGCAAAGCCCTGGCGTTTATTTATTTCTCAACGATAAAGGGGTTATTCTCTACGTTGGAAAAGCGAAAAACCTCAAGAATAGAGTTTCCTCTTACTTTGCTAATAAAAATTCGCTTCTTGGCAAAACCTATCAACTTGTCGGACAAGTAAAGAAAATACGTATTATCCAAGTGGAGTCAGAAATAGAAGCATTGCTTCTTGAGGCAAATCTCATTAAAAAATACGCTCCAAAATATAACATCAGAATGACTGATGGAAAAGCCTATCCACTTATTCGAATTACGAACAAATCTCTCTATCCATCTGTTCTGACAGCACGAAGGTTTGATGACCCAAAGTCTCTTTACTTTGGCCCATTTCCTAATGTAACAGCTATGAGAGAAGTGCTTCGTCTCATCAGAAGGATTTTCCCCTATCAATCTGTTCCCAATCACCCAAAGCGTACTTGCTTGTATCATCACCTAGGGCTTTGTCCTTGCCTGCCTGTTTTCCCAAGTGATAATTATCAAAAACAATATAAAAAGACCCTAAAACATATTATTGATTTTTTGGATGGTAAAACAGCAAAGGTTATTGCAGACTTAGAGAAAGAAAGAGAAGAAGCAAGCAAAAATGAAGCATTCGAAAAGGCAGCTCACATACAAAAACAAATTGATCATATCAATTATGTTACTCATCCAGTTCACACTCCATTTGAATATGAGACCAACCCAAATTTAAAAGGTGAGCTTCGTATGCAAGAAATGCTTTCTCTGCAGCAAGTTTTGTCAGCAGAAAATATTCATATTGATCTTCCACGAAGAATTGAATGCTATGATAATTCTAATTTTCAAGGGACCAATCCTACCTCGTCTATGGTTGTCCTTACCAATGGGGAAATAGATAAAAGCCAGTACAGGAAATTTAAAGTAAAGACTGTCAAAGGACCAAACGACTTTGCATCAATGCAGGAAATACTCACAAGGCGTCTTAAGCACAGAGAATGGCCTCTTCCACAGCTTTTTATTGTAGATGGAGGAAAAGGTCAGGTAAGCGCTGTAAAAGAGGTATTTGACACACTGGGAGTTACGATTCCTCTTATTGGTCTTGCAAAAAGAGAAGAAACAATTATCACATCCGACCTCCAGGAGATCTCTTTACCCAAGAATAGTCCCGCACTACAACTGATGATGAGAATTCGAGATGAAGCGCACCGATTTGCCATTACTTTTCATCGAAAGCTACGATCTAAGGCTGCTTTTACCTAATTTTCTTCCAGAACCACTTATAGTTTCTTCCTGCAGTAAAACCGTATGAAGTATATTCCTGTTGCCTTAATTCATCTTCCTCAGAGCAGATAATATGAGCTTCATTGTACCCCTTTTTGTAAAAAATCTTTTCTCCTTCTTGTAAAAGTTTGATTTTCACTTCTGGTCTTTTTTCTTCAGCCACCAGACGAAAAAATAATGCCAGACGACCTGTATCAAGCAGGGTAATGCTCCCAGTCATTTTATCATCTTCAACAGCAAGTAAAATAGCATCAGGATCCTTGGTAATTTGTTGATTTATTCGATCTTTTGCATCTGTTTGTGCGTCAAACCACCCGGTAGCTTGATATAACTTTTTCAGTGCTGGATAATCTTCTGGAGAATATCGACGTATTAGTATCATTGATTAGTTTCGAACGAGCGTATAACTGTATGGAAAATAAAGAAATGTAGCAGGTTGCTCATCAATAAGATATTTTTGGAAATCTGCGTAGATTTTCATACGTTCATTTTTATCAATTGTTTTACGACCATCCTCAAGCAATTTATCAATACGCTGACTGTTATTAAAATGAGTAATATTATTTGGTTGATATGAATGCCAGAGTGAATATTGATCAGGATCTTTTGGAACATTAAAATCAGCTAAATACATTTGAAATGATGAGGGGACAGCGGTGACAACTTGAATTTTTGTCTCAATACCAATTGTTTTCCATGCTTTTTGCAACTCTCGTGCAAGTTCTTGATATTTTGGCTCAGTTGAGATGGTAAAGCTTGGCAATTTTGAATCTTTTCCGAAAGACGCATCCAATAAAAGTTTGGAATGTGTTGTATCTTGATTGTGTGCATTGGTTAAAAGATATGCCCAAGAAGTAGAAGGAAATGGTGAATATGCACGATTTCCTTCCTTAAATTCATTTGGCAGAGCATAGGAAAGTGCGTCACGTAATTTCTTATCAGAAAGATCTTTATCTTGTGTGTTATAGAATAATGTCACAAGGACAGTATAATTTGTTGATTTTTCAATCTGAGTATTTGGAAAAGAAGTAAATGATGTATTTTGAAAATCAATATTCGGAAGATTTTTTGCAATTGATACCTCACCTAGGGCATATGCAATCTTTAATGCATCATCTGTTGGATAAAATTGATAAATTTCTGTCGTTCCTGATCTGGTAGGCGCAAGGGTAATTGATTGTATAAATGAACCATTAAACTTAATGTGTGCAATTTTATAGTTACCTATTCCTACAAATCCAGATTTGAAAAGAGGTCGAGAAAGAGTTATGAGAAAAGGAGCATAAGGATCTCGTAAGTGAAAGACAATTCTATTATCAGAAGGTCTGTCAATTTTTACATCAGAGAAAGATACTGCTATCTCCTTTGAAGTAAGAGGTGTGCCATCGGTAAAACGCTCTTTGGTATTGAGTGTCACTTCATATGTTTTGCCACTATCCAGTATTTTCCATGAAGTAGCAAGATCAGGCTTTACATCTCCTTTGTCATCAACTTTGGTAAGGCCACGTGAAACCTCGGAAAGAAAGGAAGATGGCAAACTATCAATAGTATAAGAGCCGACAACGCCTATTGTTTGTTTGTTATCGATAGTCAGCTGATGAATAAATGAAAAAAGAAATGATTGTAAAAGGAAAAAAACACCAAGGCCAATAAGAAAAGAAAGGAGAATTATTTTTCCCCATCGCTTTATGTATGCCTTAACAAGCCAAATAATGAGTCTTCTTTTGATCACCATAGACTGTTATCGATGAAGGAGAAGTAGCACCGAAATGATAGCGAAAAGTGAGGTGAGTATCCCTGTTGACCAAAAAAGAATTTTCTCAACACTTCTTTTACTTCTATAGAATTCTCCTGCTCCACCAAATGCCGTAGAAAGACCACTACCTTGCATTTGCAAAAGAATAGATCCAATAAGCAAAGCGCCAACTATAATTTCAAGAATAAAAAGTACCATAAGGGTATTATATATTTTCTATAAGAACCTTTGCAAGTTTGGCAGGGCTGTGATACAGAGGGAACTCTTTATCAACAACATCTCTCACAAGAATTTTGGTATTTTCTAATTTTTCGATATTATTTCGCACATAGTGGTAATGAAATTTACGTGGTATATGGACTGAAAAATTATTATTAACAATTATTAGATTCAAATCAACCTGGCCAATATGTCTTTCAATTGCGTCTATGTAATCCTGGGTTTTATACCCACGTGTTTCAAATGGTTTATTTGCAATATTTACTACAAACACCTTCTTGGCTTTTGTCTTTTTAATTGCCTCACTAATATCCGGAACAATCAAAACCGGCAATACTGCCGTATAAAGATCTCCAGGCCCCAAAACAATAATATCAGCATCCATTATTTGCTGGACAGCGTGGCTATCTGCTTTTGCATTAGATGGGTGCAAGTATACCCGCTCAAGAATTCTTTTCCCTCTATATTTTCCAAGATCAATTTTTTCTTCTCCAAAAATTTCTTTTCCTTCAACTGTTTTGGCAGAAATATTAACATGTTCTGCTGTTGCAGGAAGAAATGTACCAGGAATATGAAACGTTTTCTGGAAAATAGCTACAGATTCTTTAAAATCTCCGGTAATACTTGTCAAAGCAGCCATAATAAGATTACCCATTTTGTGACCCCCAAGTGAGTCATCTTTTCCATATCTATTCCCTTCAAAACGATAAGTGAGAAGCTTACTGAGGTAACCGTCTTTTGAGTTATTAGCCAAAGCTGCCATACACGAGACAATATCTCCTGGAGGAAACATGTTATAGAGCCTTCTGAGTCTTCCTGCAGAACCACCATCATCAGCCATTGAGGTAATTGTTGTAATATCTTTTGTGTACTTTTTAAGGCCTTTAATAAGGTTAACTGTTCCAATTCCTCCTCCAAGACAGACTATTTTTAATTGTTTGTTATTATTCTCCATCGTTAATAACCCAGCGTATTGCGCTAATAGTAAAGGTCAAAAGTGCAGCAATTACTATATAGGCAAGTATTATACTATGAATTGCAATTTTTGGTACGACGAAGCCTGCAAGGGAAAGTCCTGGAATAACAAATGACTTTACTACAATGCTTTTTACAAGGAGTGAAAGCGTCCATAAAATAATCGCGTTGGTAATAAAGGAAAAAAGTCCAAAAGTAATAAAATTAAACGGTAAAGATACAAATTGCAAAAGTGGTTTCATAAGAAAAAAAAGCAAGGTCAGGACAGCTCCACCTATAAGAATAGTAGGGATACCACCAAAGATAAAAAATCCAGGCACAAATTGAGCAACAATAGTGAGCGCAAGACAGTGAATAAAGATGGGGCGAACAATACCTTTCATCTACGCTCATGGTAACAAAAAGTGTGTGTTTGAGTCAAATTAGACTACTTGCCCTAAAAAAATGCTGTGTTAGAATAAGCAAGTATGCAAACGATTATTTGCCCCCATTGTAAAAAAGAAGTTGATATTCCGGCAGCCTTAGAAGGCGAGCTAACCGCAAAATTAACAAAAGAATTTGAGGAGAAGCAAAAAGAAGCGATAGAAGAAGCAAAAAAGCTTGCGCTTGAAGATTCATCTAAGAAGCTCAAAGAAGAATTTGCAGATCAAATGAAACGAACCAAAGAAGATCTAGAGGCAAAAGATGAAAGAATTAAAAAACTTCTTGATCAAATGACCGAGTTGACCAATGAGCTTCGTGAATCCAAGAAAGAAAAAGAAGAAGCTAAGTTAGAAATGGCGAAAAAGCTCGCTGAAGAAGAAGACAAAATACGCGAGGATGCAATGAAGAAAGCGGAGGAGACACAAAGGCTTAAAATTGCAGAAAAGGAAAAGCAGTTGCAAGATGCTTTGAAAGAAGCTGAAGATATGAAGCGCAAACTCCAACAGGGTTCTCAGCAACTACAAGGAGAGACATTCGAAGTAGAATTTGAAGAACAACTGAGACAGCGCTACCCTCACGATAAAATAAGTCCAGTTGGAAAGGGAATAAAGGGTGGAGATATTATCCAAGAAGTATGGGACGCTCAAGGAAATTACGCTGGGAAAGTATTGTGGGAGCTGAAAAATACCAAAGCATGGAGCGAACCATGGATAGATAAGTTAAAGGTAGATAAGAGAAGTATCACAGGAGATGAAGCAGTTATTATTTCTGAAGTTTTACCAGCAGACATGAGCATTGCAGGATTTCGAAATGGTGTATGGGTAACACAACGCAGTTTTGCACTTTCTCTTGCCGATACGTTAAGAGCCAAGCTTATTCAACTTTTCCATGTCAAGAAATCTTCAGAAGGAAAAGATACAAAAATGGAAATACTCTACAGCTATCTTTCTGGCACTGAATTTAAAAACCATGTTGAAGCAATTGTTGAAGCATTCTCAAGCATGCAAGGAGAAGTAGAAAAAGAAAAGAGATACTTTGCCAATAAGTGGGCACGAGACGAGAAGTCCATACGACAGGTAATAGATAATACCATTGGTATGAGAGGCGACTTACAAGGAATAATGGGTAATGCGTTGCCGCAAATAAAAGACTTAGAAGTACTAGAATTGAATAGCGGTTCTGAATAACAATTTTTCCTCAAAATTAGAAGGCTAGGACAAAGAGAACTCCAACTAAAGCAAGTGCAACTCCAGCAACACCTATGCCAAAGATAGTATCCCCAGGACCGGTCGGTGGCAGTGTTGGCTTAGGAGAGGTCGAAACAATAGGCACAGTTGGTGTTGGGGTACTCCCAGGAGGTCTAGTAGGGGTGGGTGTCGGAGTTGATCCTGGAGGTGGTGTGTTAGTGGGGGTTGTGGTAACTCCACCGGTTGGAGTATCCGTTGGACTATCTGTAGGCGTATCAGTAAGTGTTATCCCAGGAGTACTAGTTGGGGTATCAGGAGGTGTGTCTGTCGGAGTATTGACTGGCGTTGTTGGAGTTGGTGTCTTTGTTGGAGGAGCTGTGCAAGTTGCATTTGCTGTTTCACAAAAACCCCAGTTCATCGTCTGAAACCTTACCCCTGTTGTAGGATTACCAGGACCACAACTTCTTCCATTCCATGAATAAGAAAATGTCAAGTCATTTTGAAAAGTTCCACATGCCTGTTGAGCTTGATTGACATCAGATTGAAGAGTAACAGTATCTCCTTTATTGAGGGTGATTGATTTTGGCATTTGGGTATGTGTTGTACCATTATGATTTGGATCATCAGGACCACCACACACCCATAATTTCTTTCCACTACTATCCTTTGCAACATAGTTACACCAATATTTTTCCCATATAAAGTTTACTGTAAGAGGAGTATTACCAGAATTTTTGCCTTGGTTTTGTACAGTAACTTCTGTTGAGTATTTATCAAAAGATGTACTTGAAACAGGACTACCTCCAGTATCGCAACTAGGATTTTCGGTGACATTCGAAATAGCAACGAGATTACCACAAACATCCATATTTGGATAATTTCCTGTGGCTGCATGTTGGTTAATTGTCTGTTGAGTCTTTACTTCAAGGAGAATGAGGGGAAGAGCAATAAGGAAAATGAAAAAAATGAGAAGACCCAAAAGGGTCTTTTTGTCCATATACCTAAATCTGTCGAAAATATTGCGCATTGCTTTAAGCTTAGATCACGCTTGATACTATTGTCAATAAAGGGGATAAGATATAATGAGAGGGTGAAGCAAAAACATTGGCAAATAATTTTGTTAATAGCGTGTTGTGCAGTTATTTGCTACACATTTTTTTCGGTCATTAAAATTGTCACCTCACTTGCTCCTGATTTTAGTGTTTATTTTTCTGCTGCAAGAGATCTCTTTATTGGCCTCCCAATATATACAGACACGCATGTGTTTACCTCATTTGGGTATCCACCAATTACTGCATTTTTCTACATTTTTTTTCTTCTATTTCCGTATTCTATTTCACAAACATTGTTTATTACAGGAAGCTTTATCGCCGCATGTGTTTCTCTTTTAATTAGTTATAAACTGATAAAAATTCCTTTTACTATTTTAACTATTTCACTAGGGCTTTTGCTTCTTTTTCTGGCATTCCCTACAAAATTTACACTAGGTATGGGACAAAGTAATTTTTTTGCTTTGATGATACTACTAGATTCATTCCTTTGTTATATACGTAAAAAGACCTTATTTTCTGCAATTTTATTTGCCATTGCAATAATTCTTAAGCCAATATTTCTTTTTCTTATCCTATTTTTTATTCTTGAAAAGCAATGGAACATTCTTTTCCGAACACTTGCTTTCATTGTTGGATTGGTTATAGTCATGACTTTTCTTTTTCCAAACTCTCTTTATGATACGTTTTACTACATCAAACATATGCTTCCGTCGCTATTTAATATCCATGGAAGAGGAGTTTATTACAACCAAGGTCTAACCGGATTTGTGGTAAGAGAAATAGGAGAGACAGTATTGGCAAAACACCTTGCAACATTTTTCTCTCTTGTAATCGCTTTTTGTGGATTATTTACACTTAATAAAAGCAGTACTATTCAAAAAATTGTTATTCTTCTTACGCTATTGCCTCTTATTGATAGTCTTTCATGGCAACATCATTTTGTTGTACTTCTTTTGCCATTTGCTTATGTCATCAGTACCCTTTTGAAGAAACAGGACATTGTTGGCCTTAGTATGGTTGGGATAAGTTATATTCTAGTGTGTGTAAATATTGCAAACCCTCAAACATTTTCATATTTTCCCCTTAATATATTGCTTTCACACACATTCTATGGAACACTAGTATTGCTAGGGGTAGAAATGTATATAATTTTTCCTCTACAAAAAAGAAAATTGCTTGGGGGAAAGCTGTCGAATAGACTTTTGGTTGGTTGGATTCATAATAAATGACACCAACAATTTATATATGTCCTTATCAAAGGTATAGGTATAAAACGTTTCATCTGCTGCATCATGCACATCAGACGTAAATCGTCCTAAAAGACACCACTTATTAACTAAAAAGCTTTCTCTTTTATCTTCAGAATTTTCTTGAATCAAAATTGGTCCCGCAAAAGGCCACTGCTTGAATTTATATTCATGGAATGCTTCAACAAATCGCATATTATAAGCAAGTGACTTTTCCTTTCCAAGACAAGCGCCCTTACATTCTCCAAGTCGGTACGCAAAACAACCTGTGGATGTTTTTTCAA
>PRDT01000036.1 GCA_003173995.1 Candidatus Levyibacteriota bacterium
TGAGTCCTCCCAGCACACACCATAGACTGTCCTTTTAAAGCAAGCACCTCCATCTCTGCAAATATCTTTCCAAGGAGCTTGAGAAATACATGATGTGCATCACGAAGTAACAAGGCATCGCCTGTTTGGGTAATATTTTGTGTGGTCGCTCCCCAATGGACATATCCTCCATATTCTTTTCCTGTCGCATTACTCAGCTCTGTCACAAGAGCCATCAGAGGATGACTTGTCTTTTCAATGCCTTTTCGTATTCGCTTAATATCAAGTTGCTGAATATGTGCAGCAGACTTAATTGTTTTTGCCGCTTTATGAGGAATAATACCATGTTGGGCTTCTGAAAGAGCCAAAGCCGCCTCAACATCTAACCATTTTTGCCAACGATATTCATCTGTAAATAAGGAGCGGATGGTAGAATCAGGCACACGTCCATCAGTGAATCTTGCATCAGCTTGCATACTGGCTCAAGTATAGCAAATAGCTTTGACAATATCTTTTGATGAGTTTTTATTTATTTTGGTCTACTTTCACTGGCAACGTGAAGGAGAATATAGACCCTTTGCCTCGAATACTCTCTACATTTATTTGTCCTTTATGATTTTCTACAATCTTTTTTGTAATATAGAGTCCTAATCCAAGTCCTGGAAGTTTTTCTTTTCGAGATTCTGGAGTTCGATAAAATCTATCAAACACTCTGGAGAGACTTTTCTTCTCTATGCCGATACCATAGTCTTGTACTGCTACCTCCACAGTCTTTTTATCTTGTTTTAACAAAACAACTACCTCTTTTGCTTTCGGAGAATACTTGATGGCATTGGTAAGCAGATTTGTTACTACTTCTTCTATTTGCGATTTATTTGCTAATATTTTATTTGGCGCTTCCCCATTAATAATAATTTTATGCGCTATATTCGTTTTTTGTATTTCTCTGACAACATTTTTGACAACTTTCTCAAGAGAAATTATTTCCTTCTCATTACTTGTATCAGTCGCTTGTATTTTAGTAACATTCAGCAAATCCCTAACAAGATGATTAAGTTGTTCCATAGCAGCGGTAATCTCATTAAAATATTTTATTCCTTCTCTGTCGTTATTCTGTTCTAAATGTCGCTTTAATATTTGTCTATGAATATTTGCAACGGTAAGTGGCGTAAGCAATTCATGACTCGCAATAGCAAGAAAGTCATCCTTTTGCTGATCTAATTCCTGCTTATCAGTAAGATCTCGGATAATTTTGGTAAAACCCATTCTATTTCCAAGTTTATCGAAAATCGCTGTGGTAAGTCCGCTTGCAAAGAATCGAGAACCGTCTTTCCTCACCAGCCAATTGTTATCGTCTGCACGGCCTTCCTTTTGAGCTCTTTGAAGCTCTTTTTCTGGTCTTTTGTTTTTTTGATCTTCAGGGGTAAAAAATATTGCAAAATTTTTACCTATGACTTCCTTTGGTGAGTATCCTAATAAATGTCTGGCTCCGACATTCCAATCCTCCACTTTACCCTGCAAGTCAAGCACAATGATTGCATATTCTTTGGTATTTTCCATGAAAAGGAGAAGGCGCTCACGAGGAGAAATAAGCTTAGCTCTTTTGGTACTTTTTCTCATTGGGCCGTAGTCTAGCAGAAGCATGTAAGAAGAGTATTAAATTAAATTAAGTTCACAATACATTAAAACAGAATATTCGCAATGTTATCACTATAGGTTGATCTTTATTCTATTTTCCTTTATAATTCACTCTGCCTGTGAGTCAAGAATTTATTTATCGTGATAGGTCCTACAGATCTATCCTAGATATTCCTGCTGTTAGATCATTCCAAACAGTCAGGCGTAAGTTATATAGAAATAGAGGGAATACACCTCTAGAAACAGATATTGTTGCAAGACAATTCAATGATGGCAAAACCTTTCTCTCTTACCAAGGCACTACTCTTTTACCTGGTACAGAAAGTCAATTTTTAGCACAACAAACAGCTAAATTAGCAGCCCACTTTGGAAATACAGGACACTTCACCGCTGTCGATGTTGGAACAGGATGTGGTATTTTTGCCACTTATCTTGCTGAAGGTCTTTCTGAAAATACTGAAGCAAATGTTATCGCAACAGATATATCAGGTGCTGCACTTTCGGTGGCAGATAAAAATTTTGAATTAAATGGTTTACCTACTCGGCCTTTATTAAGACAAAAAGATCTTCTTGTTGACATACAATTAGAATTTGGTAAAGTTGATCTTATTGTCTGCAATCCTCCCTTTACACCAAGCCAACGAGTACCACAAAATGGATTTGAGCCACCTATGGCTAATGACGGAGGACATGATGGCACAGAGCTCTATACGAGATTACTAGAACAATGTAAAGGAATTATTCTCGAAAACTCCATCATAGTTCTGCAAGTAACAAATATAAATGTGTCTCGTATTGTTGGACTTGTTCGATCTATTCTACCTGGATTAGATATACGTTATATACAACACCCCAACACTCAAAGAGTCTGTGGAATAATTGTGGGTAACAATCAGATAGTAGAAGAATCAGCAGCTCTTGTAATGGATCTTGCTGCATAATCCTTAAATCCCGAGCAAATACAAAGGGAAATCTATCACATTGACAAGAGTAAATCAGTCTGTTTATATTAATGTAATGGTAAAAAAGTTAGTGGTAATTGTTATCATTCTTCTTGTCGCAGGAGGAGTCTACGTAGAAAGACACCAAATTAAAACAATGTTGGGTATGACTCCCAAAGTTGCTCCAACAACTACTGCCTCAGCTACTCCCACCTCATCACCAATGGTTCTATCTGACAATATTTATCTTACCAAAACAGATGCAGCAAAAGGCCAATACCTGACAGATTTCCAGGGTATGACTCTGTATACATTTGATAAAGACACAACAGGAGTGAGTAACTGTAGTGGTCAATGTGTTGTTGCTTGGCCTGTATACACATCTGGTGCAACAGCTCAAAAAACATTTCCAGCAAATATTAGTGTCATTACCCGCTCAGATGGATCCAAGCAATTTGCTTGGAAAGGAATGCCTCTATATTACTTCGCAAAAGATGCAAAAGCTGGAGATATGACTGGTGATGGTGTAGGGGGCGTCTGGCATATCGTAAAGCCATAATTAGCCTCTTTCTTCAAGTAAGCATTTCTTCTGTTATTTTACTAATACAACTTGCTACCCTCTTGTATATTTAGCTTACTATAGGTATACATTTATCTTTTGTTTTGGTATAATTCCCCACTATATGAGTCATGTGAATGAAGTAGGAATACGAGGGCAACAGTATGTTGTTAAACATATTGGACTTTCCCAAATAACTGAAATCTGTGGGGAGCAAGCAGCTAGAAAGATTGTTGATAGAACAATTCCTGACTATATAAGACAAGAAAGAAGACGATGGCACCAATTACGAAAGGATGAAACAGAACTACCCGCTTATAGAGCGCGACAGGTAGAAATTGGAGCAGGAATTGCAGATACATATTTTACTCGTAAGCTTATGCGATTTGGTTACTCAGAAGAGCAAGCAAGAGACGCAGTGGGAGAGATACGAACAGTTTACCGCTTTTTTAATAGACCTCCTTTTGAAAAAGACGATGTTGAAGGATCTTCTTCTGCAGGATCGCCAATTGCTGTTGTAAATCTCTATAATTATTTTCCTGGTCTCCTCTCTTTTGCAATGAATGATGCTGTTGAGATTCTAGGTACTAGAGCCCACGAACATAGCCATGCACTTACGAAAGCTGTACGTTCTGTCTACTGGAAACCAGAAGTTCACAATCTTTTTGGATGGAAACGCCGAACAATAAAAAGAAAGGGTGAAACAGTCTTTAGGGGTATTACCTCAACAACTCTTAGTACAGATCCTACACCCCGACTGACTATCTTAGGTAAAGCGATAGACAATGGGCTTGCTGAATGGGACGCATGGGATGTCATAAATGAAACTCTCCAACATCCATCTTTTGCCTCTTTAAGAGACGAACGAAATGAGAGAATCGCAAGTGCTGAGTTTCAAGAAGGGTTATCCCAACTTGATCCACTCTATGGCCCATTCAATGATACTGCATTCTTTATGAATTTTAGCCCACTTTATCATCATCCTACCCTCTATAATTACACTCATCATCTCATCATGACGATGCGATTGTGTCGATTAATTGGCCAACGATTACTCCCTAATGCAAATGAGACCCAACAACGAGATGAAGGGCGAAGAATATTAGACAGTGCAAGGTTTACAGGTTCTAAAGACGGACTTAAGGCTATTGTTGCTACCCTTGGTGTTGCAGATGCCAAACTAGTGCTAGCTGCTCATGATCATGGTCGTGGCACTCAAAAAGCTATGCAAACAATTAGAGAAGCTGAACAACGTTTGCTTGCTGCATAATATTTGATTAGACTCTCCTCTGCTATAATCTATTCATGATGACTCACCTTATTCAAGATATGGATCGTACAATTGCTGTAATGCATAGTGTTGGACAGTGGATGCTAGATAGTGGCAAAAACCCCTCTAAATGGTGGCTCCCTGAGAATCTCAATGAAGAATTCTTGACACAATATGCTCAACCTGAGGAATTTTATGTCGTTGAGATAGATGGCAAAGACGCCGGAGCTGCAATTTTTCAAATGAGTCAGAATAGTCAAGACTGGAAGACTCTTGATAAAGGCCATCCGCCTCAGGCACTGTATATCCATTGGCTTTGTGTAGCAAGAGAGTTTGCTGGTAAAGGAGTTCCAAAAATGATTATTTCCTACGCACGAGAATTGGCAAAGAAAAATAATATTCACTTACTCAGAGTTGATACTAATGCTAGTGAGACCATCCTTCGCAATATGTATGAAGACCTCGAATTTAGCTTAGTAGGAGTTGAGAAAGAGGATTATCGCACCACTGCTTTCTACCAAAGAGCTGTCTAAACGCTTTATGAAAGCATTTCATCAGTTATCTCAGCAAAAGAGCTAACAATATACTCTGCCTCTGCTAATTTATCTATAGAAACACTTGTCGAGAGAGCAATTGCTCTCATCCCTGCATTGTGTGCCGCTTCTATTCCTTTTGGAGCATCTTCAATAACAATACATTCACTGGGGTCCTGCTCTAATTTTTTTGCAGCATAGAGAAAAACATCTGGATGAGGCTTGCCTCTTCCGCCAGACTCAGCGATCGTATATAAATGCCCATGAAACAGATCTTTTAAAGGAATGTGACGTAAAGTAAGTGTCAAAAATTCTTCAGGCATTGAGGTTGCAATAGCAGTTTGGCGTCCGTTTAATTTTTTATAGAAATTTTCAAACCCTTCCATAATGCTCACATTTTCAGCAAACCCCTTACTCACTAGTTGTCTTCTTTTTTCTAGAAAATTTTCAAAGCTATCGTTGATATGATAGAAATCATACATAATGCGCGTTGCATCCTGAAAGCTTGCACCATACATCAAATGTCCAGCATCTTTTTCATTATATTTTTTGTTGTACGAAGCAATGAGTTGTGTTGAGGAAGTAAGCCAAACAGACCTTTCTGTATCTACGACCACACCATCCAAGTCAAAAATAATTGCCTTTAACATAAGTGGATTGTACCAAATTAGAGAGCAATGACAGCACCGGTAACTGAAGAGCCTACTTTATATCCAAAACTTCCCTCTTTATCAAAAAGTAACGACTTTGATTGACCAGGGTCAATAATGCCTAGGTTAAGAGCTGGGAAGTCAGGGTTGGAGCCAATTGGCGCAGAAACAATTTTGACAGGCTTATCTGTGGTATTAGACCAAATAACTTTTGCTCCATGAGATATTACCGTCACGTTTGGGTGTGCACCATTTTTATCAATAGTGACTGTTTTGTCGCCTCCTTGAACTTGGAGAATTTTCGCATCAACACTCCCTCCTTGACCAACTGGCGTGGGACTAAGAGAGGTAGTTTGTGCGCTCGTTTGAGGTGAAGTACCATATTGCTGAGGATTTTGGCCAGACTCCATTCTATCAACAACAACAAGTCCTACTACCAGAAGCAAAATAATACCTGCAGTAATACCAGTGAAGAGCTTGACCATATATATATGATACTATTACTCAATATATGAAGCAAGGAATTGATTATGTTGGCGTGTCTGTTGGAGCCATGATATTTAATGACAAAGACGAATTATTTCTTTCAAAAAGAAGTCAAAATGCCAAAAATGAGCGAGGAACGTGGGAGTGTCCTGGTGGGAGTATCGAGTTAGGAGAGACATTAGAAGAGGCAATCAAAAGAGAGATACAAGAAGAATATGGCGTTGAAATAGAATTACTCGAGCAATTCCCTGCTGCCAATCATATTATTCCAGCAGAGCACCAATACTGGGTAGCCACAACCTTTATTGCTAGATTAAAACCAGGACAAACACCAAAAATTATGGAGCCTGAAAAGTGCGATGCTATTGGTTGGTTTGGAATAGATAACTTACCTCAACCGCTTTCCCTTATCACCCAGCTTGACTTGAAGACGTATGAGAAGAATCGAAAAAGTTAAATTGGCTTATCTTTAAATTTCAAAAGAAATCCGCTATAGCTCACCAAAAGATGCAATCCTATCCAAAGTAAAATACTCAATAAATAAAATCCAATTGGCATGGGAAAAAAGACAACAGTCATAAGAATTGCTCCCAAAATATAATCAATCTGATCAAACGGGAACCAACTATCTCCAGGTTTTACATTTAACTGTCTTTTAAAAAAGCTTTTGAGGGCATCGCCTCCCAGTGCACCAAAACCTAAGAGGAAGCCAAGAAGCCACACATTTACTGATGAATAATCCACATCACTCCACTCAAACCACGAAAGGTTGGTAGTATACATAATCTTTTGAATCCCAACAAAAAGTATTGCAACGACTATCCCCAAAAGCATACCTCTTATTGTCTTATGGTCACCGAAAATTCGCTTGCCATTAAATTCCCTTCCTCCATCAAGTGGCGTGTTCCAATTTTTCAGTCCTGGGATTTTTTGTGCAAAGATAGGTGCCATGTTGGCAAATCCTGCCGGCAGGAAAAACCATAATGAAAAAAAAATACTTCCTATCATACAAATGGCAACGATGGTAACTCTATCTGCTCAGGCTTATTGGTAACAAAAGTGATTTGCTTTTTGACGAGCTCGATTTCCAACGGATTGGTGAGGACTGCTGGATCTCCATCAACTTGTGCATATTGATGTCCTAAAATATGAATGTGTTGCGCCTGAAAATATACCTTATTATCTTCTGAATACAAAGGATGCTTAAATCCCCGAATACGCAAATTAGTTAAATATGCATATCTTGAAGAAAAAAGTGTGCAATTGAGAAGTCCATCATTCATTTTTGCATCCTCTGAGAGAATAACATTTCTTCCAATGGTTGGAGCGTTAGCGACAATAAGTGCAGTTGCATGAGCAGTAAACGTAACTTTCCTATCAATGGTAATAGTAAATGTCTTTTGTACATGAGTCACATAACTTCGAATAGTTGCAAGAATATACGAGCGAAGACCAATATACCGATGATACATGCGGGTATGAACAATTTGTCCATCAAACCCAACTCCCATGGTAAAAATGCCAATTGGGAGCTCGGGAATGCTCGTTTTGATAATATCAACAGTCACCTCTTTTGGCATATTTCTCATAACATACAACGCTTTTTCTGGTGTCTCTGTACCAAAGCAGTAGGTCAATGCGTTACCAAACCCAAGAGGAAAAACAAGAAGCGAAGGTTTGTGCTTCAAAGAGAGAATGGCTTTACTGATACTATTTACCGTTCCATCTCCACCTGCGATAACAATCATTCGAGGGCGAGAGGATTCGATCAATTCAGTCAAATTTCCTACTTGCGTCAAGTCAATTGGATTTTTTGGAAGGCCATATTTCTTCTCAAGTTGCCTCCATTGACGGCTAGCATTCCCCTCATTTGCAAGTGGATTGAGAATATATAATATGTCACTGGATTTCATAGCATGTTTCGTAATTTGTTAAACTTTGGGGCAAGATAGGCAAATACTGGCTGATATGCCTTTTGAAGACTCCCATGAGTCAGTGCTCTTGTGGCTGACTCACGAGTGAATTTTTCATCAACAGTTGC
>PRDT01000049.1 GCA_003173995.1 Candidatus Levyibacteriota bacterium
GAAAAGCACTGAGCAACACCGGTAAGCAGGCTGCCAAAACTGTTTTTCAAGATGCAACCTCTCAACTAACAGGGAGTACTCCTAAGGCTCAAAGTGGAGGTTCTTTTCCAAGTGGAGGTTCTTTTCCCAAATCTTCTTTTCCAGCTCCTGGTGCAATGCCCAAGTTAGATAGTCTTGGAGGAATACCTGGACTTTTTGAGAAGAATGCTTTAGGAAAGCAAAATGCAGCAGCCCAACAACAGCAAGTTCAACAACAACAAGCACTTGCACAAATGGCACAACAGAATAAGGCAGCAGATGATGCAAAGATAGCGTCTCTTACACAAAAACTTCATAATGAGACATACTACAATAAAATTGCCCAAAGTGGCAGTAGTCTTGCACAAGAAAGACAACAAAAAGAGCAACAGGATGCTGTAGAAGCAGACCAGAGAAGGCAAGCAAAAGAGCAACAACTCACCGAGCCGTTACTCCCTGGAAAGCTTGGTGGCATGCTTGGCAAACTCATGAAAAGACCAACCAGATCAAGTACTCACGAAACTCCAAAAGATAACGGCTAGTAACTCTTGGTATTTGAAGGCTTTTCTTCTATAATGTGTAGGAGATGAAGCTCTATAACACACTTTCTCGATCTGTTGAGGAATTTACTCCCGCACCGCCAGCTCATATTGGTATGTATTCTTGTGGCCCAACAGTCTATGACTATCAGCATATTGGACATATGAGGAGATATGTTGGAGATGATATTTTAATTGGCGTCCTCAAATACAATGGCTATGATGTCAAGCACGTAATGAATATTACTGATGTTGGTCATTTAGTGAGCGATGCAGACAGTGGTGAGGACAAAATGGAGAAGGGTGCAAAGAAGTTTGGATTATCTGTGTGGGACATTGCAAAAAAATTTGAACAGCAATTTTTTGATTCTACAGAAGCATTAAATATTAAAAGACCAGATGTCGTGATGCATGCAACAGATTATATTGCAGAGCAAATTGCACTTATTGAAGAATTAGAAAAAAAAGGGTTTACCTATAAGACAGAAGATGGTATTTACTTTGATACAGCAAAAGATTCAGATTACTTCAAATTATCTCGTCAAAATCCAGATGAATTAAAGAAAGGTGCACGTGTTGAATTTATTTCAGGAAAAAGAAATGTTGCTGATTTTGCACTTTGGAAATTTTCTCCAGAAGGCGAGAAGCGTCAAATGGAATGGGATAGTCCATGGGGTATAGGCTTTCCTGGATGGCATATTGAATGTAGTGCAATGTCAATGAAAGAGCTGGGTCCTTCATTTGATATCCATACAGGTGGGATAGATCACATTGCCATTCATCACACCAACGAAATCGCTCAGTCAGAATGTGCAACAGGAAAAGAATTTGTACGATATTGGGTTCATCATAATTTCTTAGTTGTGGATGGAGAAAAGATGAGTAAGTCTCTTGGAAATTTTTATACAGTCCAAGATGTTATTGATAAAGGATATGATCCAATGGCGCTTCGCTATTTATATTTACAAACTCATTATCGACAGGAAATGAATTTTACCTGGGAAAGTCTTACTGCAGCCCAGACTGCATATCACAAACTTCTTCGAGAAGTTGCTACATGGGACAAGCCAACAAAAGGAATTACTGAATTTGAAGAAAGATTTTCAGAAGCAATAAATGATGATTTAAATACACCAAAAGCATTAGGAATTGTCTGGGAATTGGTCAAATCGGATTATTCAACAGCAGAAAAAGCAGCAAGTATTGCAAAAATGGATACCGTATTCCGACTTAATATTTTTACCAATGCTGAAAAAGAACAGACAATTAATTTTCCTCAGGAAGTGATGGATTTGGTAAAAGAACGCGAAGATTTCCGCAAAGCAGGGGACTGGGCTGCATCAGATGAGTTACGAAATAAAATAGCTGATTTGGGTTTTGCTATAAAAGATACCAAAAATGGGCCAGTTATCTCTAAAAAATAATGAATCCAATTATCTGTCCAAAGTGTAAATCAATAGTCCCTTCAGGGAGTAAATTTTGCCCACAATGTGGCAATCCACTCGTCGACATAAGCAATCAGTCTCTTTCTCTAGGAAAGCAAATTGGAATCTATTCTGTGTGTCTTCTCGCACCACCATTTGGACTTATCTATACCTTTAAATATGCAGGAAAAGCAAATCCTCAGCTTCGAAATATAGGTATAGCGGCACTTATTCTAACAGGATTTTCAATTGCATTTACCGCGTGGTCTGCTATAGGCACCTATCACTACATGCAAAATCTCCTCCAAACCTACGTCGGAACCTCCTATTAAGTTGCTTTTTATCTTATAGTGTGATAGAATTCCTTAATGGCAAGAAAAGACGTCCACCCAGTTGAAATACAACCTGGCCTTCATCCTGAGCTAGCTAGCTATCGGGATAATCTCCTTCGTACATGGACAAAAGGCTTCTTTCAAGGAGATGTTACTGCGGGTGAAGCTTCATTAGGTTTGTTACAACGCAAACAGATACTCGATAGTGCTTTTACTGCTCTCAGTGCTTTTTATGGAGATTTACCTCAGGATTCTCTTTGGAGAAGTGCTTTGGCTGCTACACTAGACGTAGAAAATCATCCTGTTGCTAGGTGGGAAAATGATTATTGGTTGGCAAATTTTCAAAGAGTTGAGAGCAGTCTTTTCGATGGGGAATTTGCTCCTCATGATGCTGAAAAAAGTGATATGGCTACAGCAGGATATGCATTAGCAATCAATATTCTAACAGATTGTTTCTTCTCAGATTCAATGAATGGAGATGATACTTTTAGATATTACCGAACAGATGATTCTCGTCGCAGTGCGGTCGTCTTTGGAGACAAAGGTGCTCCTCACGCAATCTCATTTGAAAGGACAATGAATGAAGCTTATGAAGAAGTTGGCTTGCATGTAAGACTTGTTCCAACGACAACATATATTGATAGAGATGGAGAGCCTTTAGTCGGAAGAAGATCGAATGAATCATTTATTGATGGACATGATCCAGATGAAGTTGTTAGACGACCAAGACGCATATGGCCACCTAGAAGATGGATAAGACAACCAGGAAGATAAATTTCCTCACTACAATTCACTAAAGTAATAAGATATAATACCTCCAATGCGACCCAAACTCATTCTTTTTAGCGGGCTTCCCGGAACAGGTAAAAGTACTCTTTCTTATGCATTGTCTCAACAAACAGGTTGGTCTATTTTGTCTAAAGACTTGGTAGATAATGCATACAAATCTTCAACAGATCCTAATACTCCATGGTATTCTTATGCACTCCTTTTTGATTATGCCAATTTAAATTTAAAAAATGGTTCAACAGTTATCTTAGATGCTGTTTTTACTTACCAAAGACTTAGAGATAATGTATTTCGTCTTGCTCAGCAATATAATGCAAAAGTTTATCCAATTGTTTGCACCTGCAGTAATGAGGAAATTTGGGAGAAGAGAATTCGCACAAGACCTGAAATGGTTGAGAATTGGACACCTGCTGATTGGAATGAGGTTCTCAGGGTCCAAAGAAATTTTGATTCATGGAAAGAGCCTCATTTGATTTTGGATAGCATTCATGCATTTGATACAAATTTTGCGCAGTTGGTACAATATATACAATCATGAGATTCTTTTTAGCAAAGACAGATCCAAAGACATATTCTATTAATGACCTTGAAAAAGAAAATGAGACAACGTGGGATGGTGTCCGCAATCCTCAAGCAGTTATTTTTCTGAAACAAATGCAAAAAGGAGATAGAGTTTTTATTTATCATTCACAAGGTGAGGGAGCAATTGTCGGACTGGCAGAAGTTATAGGAAATTCCAGACCGGACCCAAAAGATAATAAAAGTTGGCTTGTGGATTTTAAATTTCTAAAAAAATTTAAAGAACCTTTTGTTACTATTAAAGATATTAAAGCAACTGGAAAATTTGCTAATTTCCGACTTGTCACCCAGTCACGACTCTCAACAATGGATGTCCCTGAAAATGTAGTAGAATGGTTGGGAAAGCAATTACCTTTATGAATCAAGTTGATCAAATAAAAAAGAGCCTTTCAGAAAGTAACTTTATGGTACTTGCAACAAGTGAGGATAATCATCCTTGGATAAGTCCTCTTTTTTTTGCCACAGAAGATAATAAGACTTTCTACTGGCATTCAGGGAAAGATACCAAGCACTCACAAATTATTGCAAAAAATCCATCAATTGCCGTTGTTATTTTTAATTCTACCAACCCAGAGGTTCCAGGACTTTATATGAAAGGAAAAGGCATGGAAGTGGTAGGTGAAGAATTACAAAAGGGTTTGGAAGTTTTATTTACCAAAGCACAACCAGATGAAGAGAAGAGAAAAGCAATTCTTGCGTGTCCTGAGGATTTTGAAGGAGAAGGAAAGTTACGACTGTATAAATTTGTTGCCGAATCTTTTTCGACTAATATATTTGAAGTTTGGAATGATAAATTCGTAGACTCTACAGAAGAACTGACACTTTAAAAGTAGATAAAAAATACTCCTCCGATAATTATTACGATAGCTGCTGATTTTACAAGTAAAGTACTTTTGGAAATATCTTCTTTAATAAGGTGAGAGAACCATAGTGATAAAATAACTCCTGTCAAAAGTGCGAAGATTGACTGTGTGCCTTCAACAATCGTTACGAGTGCTGCTGATGCCATCGTGAGAGCAAGAGACTCTGCAAATTCTCCAAAAATAATACATGCCTGATTTATTAATAGTGCATGAAAGCTACTCTGAAGAAGGGGTTTTACCTCAGCCAAAAAATCTTTTCGAAACGGCGGGTAGAGAAATAATAAGAGGGATCCTATTCCAGCACCGACTGACTTGTATCCAAAGCTTAGCCAAAAATTTTGTTGGATAACGACATATTGAAAAAGAATAACAAGTGTAGCATACATAAAACAAACGAGTATCATATACCACAAAGACTTTCTTGGCTTAAAAATACCTTTTTCAAATTTTTCACTACCAACAATAAATCCGCCAATAAGAATAGCCAGAAAGCCCAGGAGTTGTTGTGGTGATAATTTTTGTCCTAAGAAAAAATATCCCATGATAAGACTAAAGATTGGAACAAATTGAAAAAGCGGAGTTATGCGAGACGCATCATCAATAGCAAGAGCTTTGTATAATGGCACAAGATAAAATTGCAATAAGACTCCAGCGATAATGAGAGTAATAAGTTGGGGTATGGGAATAATCAGACTTTTCTGAAACATAAGAATAATAACTCCAATAATAAAATATAATATGCCACCAAGAATGGTCAGAGTTACTGGATTTTTGATCCGTTTATCAATAAGAAATTTTTCAATATAATTACTTGCATTAAAGAATATTGGATTAAGAAGTGCCCACACAAACCATGACATAAAGCCATTGTACCAGATTGTACCTAAGACAAAAGCCCTCTCTCTTGACAAGGAAAATTGCCATGTGTCATGCTGATTGTAATGAAAAGCAAACTTCCTCCAACGCTGACCCAGGTGACATTCTTTTCAAAAATGATTGCACTTTTTCTCTTCATTCTTTTCCCCTTTGCTGGATTTTATATGGGGATGAATTATCAGAGAGTACAAGATTCACATGAAGTTTCAACTATTATGCCAACTTACCAGCCAACTCCAACTATTGTTCCAAACGGACAAGTATTAACGTTAATTTCTTCTGATAATGGCAAAACCTTTACAGTGCCCTTGCATGCAAATATTTTCCTCAGCCTTAATTCCTCAACCATGCACTGGACAGTAACACTAGCAAAGAATACTATTCTCAGACCAATTATTTTAGGAATTGCGCAAAGAGAAGGAGATCCAATTACGGGAAGATTTACCGCAATACAAAAAGGCACAACACAAATTACTGCAGAAGGAAGTTCAGTCTGTAAAGCAAATACACCATGTCCACAGCTCCTCATGCATTACGCAGTGACAATCATTGTAAAGTAGACTGCTTTTGACACAACCTCAAGCTATTAGTATAATTGCCTCTCGATGGTGGAAAGATCAATACGAATTGCATTAAGTGCGGATGGACACAGTGGAGGATCTTCTGAAGGTCACCCAACCGTCACGCAGTGGAAAGAAGCTGCACGAGAAGCACGAAGACAAGGGGTACAAGTTCTTGCTCATATAGGCGATTGGAGTCATCATGGTTTGCCTTCAGAAGCTGGAATCCTTGGGCAAGCATTGGTAGAGGGCTTTTTAGGTGAGACAGACGAAGAACGAGAAGAGTCAGTAGCATTAGGACGTGTTATTATTGGCACGCTAGGCAATCACGATGGTTTGCAAGGATTTGAGCAGCAAATAGCCTCCACACTTCGAGACCACGGAATTACGCTTCTGGAAAATCAGACAGCATTTTTTGACTTTGCCAATGGTGGACGACTTGGTGTTGTTGGACTTGATGGATCTCTAACACGAGAAAGATTTACATCCATTGAACAACTCGATCGAAGTGAGCGAATGGTAGCACTTCATCAAGCAACAGAAGAACAGTATTGGGAAGGCTTTGATAGGAGTATGGATGAATTAGAGGCTGCAGATGTTGATGCGCGTATTGTCCTCACTCATATTCCTGTTTTTCCTGAGCAATATTCAGATAGTGTCGATCATGAAGAATCCTATGATATTTCTCCACAATTTCGTCGTCGTGTAAGTCTATCTCCACAAATTGATTTTGTTGCGTCAGGTCATATTCATAGCTTAAGAGCCAACCCAATGTGGAGAAGAGTCCAAGCAAGAGGAGTGAGTAGAGAAGGAGTTGTCTTCTATAACGTTGCTGGACAGACCCGTCTTCAGGAAGGACAACCGCTCATGGAAATTGTTGATCTACCCCTCAGACGCTCTGCAAGATAAAAGTTATTACATCATTATTACCAAATATTTGTTGGGCTATAAAACAAGCAAGCTACGGTTAAAAAATGACTATCTCATCGTCTGCATTTGAGCAATATGGGGACATTCCTAAATTGTATACCTGTGAAGGAGAGAATACCAATCCGCCCCTCACTATTCGGGATATTCCTCCAACCACACGAAGCCTTGTCCTCATAGTTGATGACCCAGATGCACCCGGTGGTCTTTTTACTCATTGGCTTTTATGGAATATTCCGCCTGATATCGATCATATTGATGAAGATACAACTCCATCAGGTGCTGTTGAAGGAGAAAATAGTAGTGGAGAGATAGGTTACATGGGCCCTTGTCCGCCAAATGGAGTCCATCATTATCGATTTATGCTTTGGGCATTAAGTGATAATTTGGCACTTGATGAGGATAGTACAAGAGAAGAAGTGGAAGCAGCGCTGGAGCAATTTGTATTAGGGAGAGCAGAACTTGTTGGACAATATCAAAAGGTGATATGACACCAATTACAGAAATAGGTCGTAAGTTTTACGAAGAAGTCCTCAGAAATAGTTTTCTTACTTTACTCAATTAGCCTCAATATGTTACCATGAGCTCCTTGAATACTCATGGAACGAATTACAGAAGCACATCAATATCTCAGAGAGACACAGCAGTGGCATAGTATGAAGGGCAATCCTGCAGTGCGATTTACAGAAGCAGTAGAAATAGCTCCTGATAGTTTCCCGGGAGTTGGGGTTGCATTTTTTGATGCTCGGGTAGGAGAAGGTGTCCCTCCAGGGATGTATGTGATGGTGACTTCTGTATATCCGCAGCAATGGGAGGAAGAAGAGCCTGAAGTACAACACATGAGAGGATTAGTTACCTCCTGGGTGAATAAGGAAATAACCCCCAAACATCTGTTTGCTGGGTTTTCAGCTCCTCTTTCAGAACAGGTAGAGTTAGAATTAGTAAATAGATATGACCCTAACAATCCTGTCCCAGCATTGTTAAGATTAGTGCCTGCTTTAACACCACAAAGAGTCAGACCAGAAGAAGGTGATAGGATAAAGCAGGGAGCAGTTATTAATAACTAACTGAATTTTACACCAACGAAATCAATCTTTGGATAGACTGCTCGAATTGCTTCCCAAAATTTCTCAGATAATTTTTCAGAATACTTCCCATATTTTCCA
>PRDT01000055.1 GCA_003173995.1 Candidatus Levyibacteriota bacterium
AAACTGCTTCGGCATATTTCATATGCAGATGGAACACCATCAGTATATATTTATCAACTTCAGTAGATATGGATTTATTAAGTTTTGTTATTTGGTTACCTATCTTTATTATTGCAGTCTTTATTTCATTTTTTACTCCAGGATTTTTAATTTTAAAATCACAAAATATCTCTTTAAATCTTAAAATGATACTCTCATTTATATTAGGTTTGGTGTTGTGGGGAATACAGGGATATATTTTTGGTTATCTGCATCTTCGGTGGATGACATATATATATCTTTTAGGAACTATCTGTTTGAGTACATTTTATAAAAAAGATATATTTTCACTTATTAAAAAAGTAACAGGTGAAATAAAGAGTATTGACGTCAGAGTTATTTTTCTTCTTATTCTAGGTACTGTTATTCAACTTCTCCCCGTAGTTGGGTCAGGATGGAAATATTCTGATGGTGTACGTTTTTTCGGCATCAATGCGACTGATGGGGTTATGCATCTAGCATATATACAATCTATCACTCATTTTTTTCCACCACGAGAACCAGGCTCATTAGGTTTATTGATTCAAAATTATCATTATTGGTCAGATTTAGTAATTGCTGAACTTGCAAGGGTATGGATGATACCAATTCCTCATTTATTTTTTAGATATATGCCTGGTTTTGTTTCTATTCTCACAGCACTGAGTATCTATTATCTTATCAGAGCAATAGGAGGAGGGAAAACTGCTGGATTATTAGGAATAATTCTTAATTATTTTGGAGGAGATTTACCTTTTATCTTTACTTTCCCTTTTCATAGAGATTTTGGATTTAATACGCCGGCAATAGATAATGGTGCACTTTTATTTTTTAATATGCCACAAGCCATTGCTCAAATGATTTTTATAACTTCATTAATACCGTTTCTACTCTGGTTACAATCAAAAAAGAAATTTTGGGCAATACTGACATTTTTATTTTTTTCAACAGTCATAGGTTATAAAATCTATTTTGGAATTTTTATTCTCATTGGATTGTCATTATATACTTGCCTTCTTCTTGTCCAATCTTTTAAAAAACAAAATGTGAAGGAAGTGTTATTTTCTATCCTTATTCTGATTGGGCTAATTTTATCTTATGCAGCGATTTATTTACCACCAAATAAGTCTTCAGGGGGACTCTATTACGATCCTCTTGAGTGGCCACATCTCATATTAGGATTTGGAGGCATAAATCTTACAATTTGGTGGTCTATGTTACATTTTCTACAAAGAGCAAATTTGTCTATTCTGAGCCCATTTTTAGAAGCAGTAGGAATAGTCATTGCGTTACTTGTCCTCTATGGGACAAGAATACTTGGTGTTTTATATATACCTAAAATTATGAAAATAAATTTTCCTCTTTTTATATTTTTAATTCCTGGTTTGATTCTCTTTCAATTTCTTGGTCTTTTTACTGCTCAAACTTCAGGAGGACTGAATGTATACAATTTTTTTATAGTCAGCACAGTTATACTCGTTATATTAAGTTCTTTATGGTTAGAAACTCTGACTAAAAAGAAATATGGGAAAGTGTTACTTATAATAATCCTTCTATTAACTTTTCCAAGAGTTATTTATGAAATGGAATCAGCAGTACAGACTTATCTAACACAAAAGGATTCATACTTAGTGACCAACAATGAATTAGAAGCATTAAAATATATCAAAAACAATACACCACAAAGTACTATTGTTCAGTCGCATATGAATAACCATTGGGATATGCGCACTCCATATGTTGCTTTTTTTAGTGATAGATATTCACTGCTTTCTGGTGTGGGCTTACAAGAAACACATAATGTTTCAACAGGTGAAAGAGATAAAACTCTCATATCATTATTTACAGCACCCAATTCTTATGACCTCGCTCATAAAATGGGACAGTATGGTGTAGATTACCTTTATTTGAGAAAAACGAGAGAAGAAAGGTTTCCATACGAATTAAGTAAGGGACACTTTGCCTATGTATTGGAAAATAATGAGGTTATTGTTATCCAGCCAAAAGTAAGATAGGCACTTTTACCAATGGTTTTGTGATAAAATTAGTATATGAATAAGGTAATAAAGCACTTAAAGAAAGCTACTGCTTTGCAATATAAATTTCCTTTAGTTGGATTTTTTCTTGTCCTATTTAGCCTTGTTTTTATCAATACGTTTCACGAAAAGTACCCAGATGAGTTTGATAACATCCTTGGAGGTTGGTATATCATTCATGGAAGACTTCCTTATATAGGTTTCTTTACTCATCACGGTCCAATAGCATATTTTATTGCTGCTGTTGTTGCAATTTTTAGTGGTCAGTCATTTATAAAATTCAGAATCGTTTATAGTCTTTTTCTATTTGGATTTTTGACCTATACATACATATTGCTTCGTCAGAGATGGGGAGAGCTGAAAAGCAAATTCTACTTAGTTTTCTTAGGCATGCTTGCGCTTGGAAGTACCTATTATTGGTTCCATATGCTGCTTGCAGATAATATATCTGCCCTTGTGTTTCTTCCAGTGTTTGCAATTTTACTTCTGAGAACAGTACATAAAGAACCTTTAACTAAAGCAGACTATATAATTTCATCGGTATTGCTATTTGTAGGCCTTTTAAGTTCTTTAACGTATATTTATTTAGCTCTTGGTTATTATCTTTATCTAGCATATTATTACTTTAAATCGAATAACTGGAAATTTTCTTTTCTTGAAATGGTGAAAATCTCTGGTATTTTGGTTGCTCCATATATTGTCTTTGGTGTCTATTTACTTATTACAGGAAGTATAAAGGACTATTTATATCAGAGTCTCGTATTTAATGAAAAATATTATATCTATAATATTCCTAGACGTGCAGACGGCTCGCTTGTTAATCCTATACGAGCGGGGGTATTTCTCGTACATGAATTTCTTAATAACTATATAACACTTCTTGTCCAAGTAAGAGATTTAAATTTTTCTTATCCTCTCAACATAACATTTGCATTAGGTAATTTGGTAATGTTGTATTATTTAGTACTTAAAAGAAAATATGCTTTTGGTATATTTCTTTTTTGGATATTAGTATTTGCAAATTCTCGAAGTAATCCACTTACATCAGCGGTAAGAGACTATCAATCTGCTGTCTATATTTTTATCTCTGTCTTCAATATCATTTTTGTTCTCCCTGCGCTTTATAAAGATATAAGTGGGAAAGATACTGTTCCAGGTGAGAAAGTATTGTCAGGTATATTTTTGGGAATATTAGGTATATATAGTCTTTTTTGTTCGGTTTTTATCCTTAATCATTTTAATAACACATTTTATCCTAAATATATGGGACAAGCACCTTTTATTTATAATGCTCCTGAGCTTGCTCCATACCTCAATAAAATTACCCAGGACAACGATTATATGTGGGTAGGTCCATTTGAATTTGAAGAATTGTTCTATATGAAAGGGAAACTTGCAACTAAATATCACATTCTTAACCCTGGAGTAGGAAAATCAGATAAAATTAGTGCAGAGCAGGTTGCAGATATCAAAAAGACTAAGCCTAAATACATTTGGTACAATCCTAATTTTTATATATTAGGTCAAAAACCAGGAATATATGCAGAAGCCTTTAATGAAATGATCAAAAATGATTATGTTTCACTATACGATTATAAAGACGGAAATAAAAAATATGTTTCACTTGTCCCTGTTACCCTTCATATTGATTTTGAAAAATTCCTGTACTTGCGAAAAGAAAATGCACAAGAAATGATCCAGAGACTTATTTCAGCAAATATTATTCAGGAGGAATCAGTTAAAAAGTGAGCCTTTCAGTTGTTTTAGCAACATTTAATGAAGAAAAAAATCTTCCAAGCTGCCTATCTTCGGTAAGAGAGTTAGCAGATGAGATAGTTATCGTTGATGGTACCTCAACTGATAACACAGTAGAAATAGCAAAATCCTTTGGTGCCAGAGTACGAGTAAAGGACAATCCTCCAATATTTCATATAAATAAACAAATTGCCATTGATATGGCAACAAAAAATTGGGTGCTCCAACTCGATGCGGACGAGCAAGTAACTCCACAACTTGCAGAGGAGATAAAGACACTGATGAAGGAAAAAGATGCTGCAGATGGCTATTGGATACCGCGTAAAAATTGGTTTTTGGGAAGGTTTCTCATGAAAGGTGGAGTTTATCCAGACTATACTTTGAGACTCTACAGAAAGGGCAAAGGACATTTGCCTCAAAAAGATGTCCATGAACAGGCAGTAGTAGAGGGAAAAGTGGGTTATATGCATCATCCTCTTATTCATATGGCAGATCCTTATTTTGATAGGTATTTACTTCGATATGGAAGATACACCAATCTTATTGCCAATGAGCTTCGGGATAAAAGAGTTGGGAAGAATCTGTATGGAGTAGCTAAATATCTCATTGCGCTTCCTATATGGTGGTTTGGACTAATTTATATTAGACATAAGGGTTTTATGGATGGTTGGCAGGGTTTGGTATGGGCATTTTTTTCTGCAATGAGGTTCCCTGTTGCCTACGTTAAATATTTGAGGATGTAATCTTCACTCTCTTCAAAATAGTGGTTCCATCAGCAATATGCCATTCATGTGCAGTAATATAGAATTTTTTGGGAGTTCGATATTCTATAAAATCATTAATGATTGCTTGTTTGGTAGCAGGATAGATAAGATACGTGAGATTTTTCTGTTCTGTTATTTTCCCAGGGTCAAATGGGACATTTTTTTTTCCTAGCCATGCAAAAAGATAACTATAATCATAGGTATAAATCGCTGGATTATAAATAAACACATTATAATCAACACCTTTAGCGTCATTCAAAACAATATGAGTAACATACTCTTTTGTAATAAGATTGGGGATTGAGTATGGATTAGTCTGCATGCTTTGAGAGAAGTGTAGTATGCCAATGCTTGCTATGAAGATGGCATAAACAAGTAAGATATGCGCTAATTTAGAAGATTTTGTTAGTATTATGCCCAGTAGCAGTAAAAAAATAATTTCAACACTAATAAAATGATAATCCCAAACGGGATTTTTAGCAGTCAAATAGATAGATAAAACACCTATGGATATAGACAATAATAAAAGTAAAATACGCTTTTCCTGGTCTTTCAGGTTGTTTCTTATGATGAGATAACTAGCAAAAATTAGTTCTCCAACACCTATTAAGAGTCCAAAAACTTTTGGTAAGGATAAAATAGCTGCGCTTCTACCAAAAAAGGAAAGAATAATATCTTTTTTGGAAAGCCCTTTTATTGTCACTACATTGCCGAATTTGAAGAAGGTTTGGAGTAATACTTTCGTTTGCGGAAAATTATGACGCAATTCAAAAAGAAAGAATGGAGCAAAAATAATACTTAGACCAAAGATAAATAGCAAAACAGGTAAGGCAATTTCTTTTAAAAAGTGTAGTTGTTTAATTTTATTATTAGCAAACAAAAGATAAAGTTGAATGATAAAAAACATACCTGTTCCTAGTACCACTCCAATTGCAAAAGAAATGTGGAAATTAAGTAAAAGTCCGAGTATCAAGCCGAGACAAAGGGAATACATACAATATCTAAAAGGGTTTTTTACTGGGAAAAAGGTAATGAGGTAAACATATGTGATAAATAGTATGGGAGCTGGGTGAGGATTCCAAAGCATTATAGTGTAATTGAATCCTACTGTAAATATAAACAGTAGCCACAATGTAAGAATAACTTTTTTCCCAAATAAATTTGAAAATTGGAAAAGAATAAATAGAAAAATTGCATAATAAGGAAGTGTTTCAACTACAAAATCGACAACTCTTGGGTTTTTAGAGATCATCAGTCCCAGGCTCAGTAGCCAAATCCAGTAGGGACCATAAAATATACCAGGAATTCCTGATGTTGGCCCAATAAGAGTAATTTTGTGTAAATTATCCCATGCAGAGAGCAAATCTCTGGCTGGATCATACCAAAAAGGAATATTTCCCTGAATGACATTCCAAAGAGAGATAGAAAAGGGGACTAGTATAGCAAGGGTAAATACTGCCCAAAATATAAATTTCCGTTCTAGGTAGGAATTAAACTTATTTATTAATTTAGCCATAGGCTATTACCTTTAAAGGTTAGAGTTTTTCTCTATCAAAGTCAAGAATTCAGCTTTGCTTTAGCTAATATTCCATGCTAATATAGATGTACAGATATGAGAGTCTTAGTAACCGGTGGTGCAGGTTATATTGGAAGTATTACTGTCAAACAACTCATAAAAGAAGGACATGAAGTTGTGGTATTTGATAGCCTCAAATGTGGCTTTAAAGAGAATGTGACAGAGTGTCCATTGGTTGTGGGTGATTTGCTTAGTCCCGAAGAAATAAAGAATGGCTTGGACCAGTATACATTTGATGCAGTTATTCATTTTGCTGCATATCTTCAAGTAGGTGAGTCTATGCAAAATCCTTATAAATATTTTCAAAATAACCTCATTGGAGGGCTAAATTTACTTGAGTATATGAAGGAGAGAAAGGTCCCTTACATTGTTTTCTCTTCTACCTCAGCGATATTTGGTACGCCAGAAGAGCTTCCAGTGAAGGAAGACCAAGAAAAACGTCCTGAAAGTGTTTATGGAGAGTCAAAAGCCATGTTTGAGCGTATGCTCCATTGGTATGATGAAATTTTTGGTATCAAATCTATATGCCTTCGATACTTTAATGCTGCTGGGGCAGCAATAGATGGTTCTTTAGGCGAAGCTCATAACCCCGAGACGCATATCATCCCTGTAGCTATATCATGTGCGCTTGAAAATAAGTCATTTTCACTTTTTGGGAATGATTATCCAACAGAAGATGGTACCTGTGTCAGAGATTACATCCATGTTGAAGACTTAGCGGAGGCTCATATATTGGCATTAAAGTATGCTGAGGAGTATAAAAAGAGTGATATTTTTAATTTAGGAGTTGGGAGAGGATATTCCAATAAAGAAGTTGTTGATATGGTAAAGAAAGTAAGCGGAGTTGATTTCCCAGTTGAAATTAAAGAAAGAAGGAGTGGAGATGCTGCTATTGTCTATGCAGATAATGAAAAATCACAAAATATTTTAGGATTTCATCCTCAGTATTCGGATCTTGAGACAATAGTGACAACCGCATGGAATTGGCACAAAAGTAAAAAGGCTCATGAATAATTCTCTTATTCAACGTCTATTCAGCATTTTCTTAGTAATTATTACAATAATTTCACTTGGTATTGTATTTTTTCAACATAGAGAAGTATATCTATCGCATAATTACTGGCAGCAATTTCCTAACCTCAAGCAGACCTATTTAGATTCCCAATATGTTAATAAGCATCCAAAGGGATGGATCCCTGATGAGATCGTAAATGCATATGCAGGAGGAGCATATATGCAAGGCGTTTTACCTCAACTTATTGCTCCTGATACGCCGCCTCTAGGTAGATATATAGTTGGTATTTCAACATTGTTGTTCAATAATGCAAATATTTTGGTTAGTATGATTCAACTTGTTTCACTTGTCTTCCTTTTTCTTCTCGGAAAGCAGATTTTTAAAAATACAACACTTGCTTTAGTACCAGTTACCTTTTTATCACTGGAGCAAATATTTCAAAATCAATTTATTTACACGCCATTGTTGGATGGAATGCAACTTACATTTCTTCTTTCATCATTTTATTTCTTTAACAAAGGTATAAGAAATAAAAGAAAAATATTAGATTATTTACTAGCAGTTATTGGTCTTGGATTATTCATTTCAACAAAATTTTTCATTACAGGTATTGTTGTTGCAGTGGCATGGTTTGGTGTATTACTTATTCATAGAAAAATAAAAGATATATCCTTACTTGGTATAATTTCTCCCTTTGCAGTAATTATTTTAGTCAGTAATTATATTGGTTCTCTTTGGCATGGCTATTCATTTATGAAATTCTTAGGAATTCAAAAATATATTCTACTTTATCATAAGAGCCAACTTATTTTGCCCTTTTCTATATGGCCTTTGTTATTTTTAAATAGATGGTATGTTTGGTTTGGTGACAAGTCAGTTATTTCTGATCCTCAATGGCAGTTTACCTGGCCGATTATTGCAGGAATATCATTTCTAACATGTGCTCTCTATATTTTGAAAAAAATTCCACAGAAATTAGAAGTTGAAATTTTAATGTTCTGGAGTGTTGTGTATATTCTTTTCTTTAGTTTTGGGCAAATTACCACAAGATACCTTGTTATTTATATCCCTGTTTTGTATGTTATTTCTCTTTATGGTATACAACAAATAATAAAAAAATATGTTTTAAAGAAAAAAGTATGAATATTGCTATAGATATTTCACCACTTTCAACAGGACATAAGGTAAGAGGAACCGGATTTTACCTCACACATGTAAAGGAAGCATTACTGACATATTTCCCTGAGCATAAATATACGTTTTTTCAACAAGGAGATATGTTGCCAGAAGATATAGAAATAGTGCATTATCCTTATTTCGAACCATTTTCTCAAACGTTACCTTTCAAAAGGAAATATAAAACCGTAGTTACCGTTCATGATCTTACACCAATAGTTATGAAGAATGAATTCCCTGTTGGGATAAAAGGAAAACTCTATTGGCAAGTACAAAAACACGCATTAAAAGGAATTGATGCGGTTATTACTGACTCTATTTCGTCACAACATGATATAGAAAGAATAGTTGGAATCCCTCAAAGGAAAATACATGTTGTGTATTTAGCAGCAGGAGAATATTTCAAGCAAATAACTGATAAAGTCCTTCTGAGTAAAATAAAAGAGAAATACCATTTACCTGATCAATTTGTTTTGTACGTAGGAGATGCAACAAGAAATAAAAATGTTCCACTTCTGGTTAATGCGTGTATAGAAAAAAACATTCCACTTGTACTAGTGGGTAAGTCTCTTTCTCAAAAAGATTTTGATCATAATCATCCATGGAATAAAGATCTTGCTACTGTTGAAAGGTTGGTGGATTCCTCGTCATTAGTTCAAGTTTTGGGATTTGTCTCAGATGAGGATTTGGTTGGAATTTATAATCTTGCAACTACTTTTGTTATGCCTTCCTTGTATGAGGGTTTTGGATTACCAGTTTTGGAAGCTATGGCGTGCGGATGTCCTGTTATTAGTTCTAGTAAAAGTTCATTACCTGAGGTAGCAGGAGATGCTGCATATTATGCAGATATGACATCCAAACAACAGCTTATTGAGGCAATTGAAAATGTTTTGGATAATAAAAAATTTCAAAAGGAATTATCATTAAAAGGATTAGAGCAATCTCAAAAATTCTCCTGGAAACAAACAGCACAGGAGACAGTGCGAGTCTACAAAGATATTCTTGGGAAATAATATTATGAAATTTATTAAAAAAGTTTTTCACCATGAGTTGATTTCAGGGAGCACATATTTCTTTATTGGTTCGATGGCAACCAATGTCTTTGCATTTCTTTTTAATCTTTTTGTAGCAAGAAGATTGAGTGCAATTGATTATGGTATTTATGCAAGCTTGTTATCCTTATTTTCACTCATTATATTAATTCCTCAATCATTCTCTACAACAATTGTTCAGTTTGCAACAGGATATTTTTCAAAAAATGAAAAAGAAAAGGCAAAGAAGCTATATAAACAGGCAACAATTTTTCTTACATTATTAGGAATAGTTTTTTTTGTTGCTATCCTTTTTGCAACGCCCCTTATTAGTAATTTTCTTCATATTACAAATATTTGGTTTATCGTTATCGTTGGGGTGCTTATTATCTTTAGCTATATCAATATGATAAATACTTCTTATTTACAAGGGCTGTTGCAGTTTGGCTTCCTCAGTTTTGTACAAGCGTTAGGAGCTTTAGTTAAATTACTGGTAGGAATAGTCTTAGTTATATTAGGATATGGTATTTTTGGAGCTCTTGGTGCAATTCTCATTTCAACAATAGTGACAATTATTGTAGCTGTTATTCGTCTAAGATTTCTCTTTACTCCAAATAAGAATAAAACAATCGTTAATATATGGGAGCTTGTCAAATACGCATTACCAACAATGCTGACTGTGATAGCTCTTTCGTCATTTGTCTCAACTGATGTTATTTTAGCAAAGCACTTTCTTTCAGGGTCAGAAGCCGGACTATATGCTGGACTGTCTCTTGTCGGAAAAGTGATTTTCTATTTTACAGGAATAATTCCAGCAGTAATGTTCCCAATCCTTATTAGAAGATATACAAAAGGGCACGCAGTCCATAATACATTTTATTTGGGGCTGCTTCTTGTAGCTATTCCTTCATTACTCCTCACGATATTTTATTTTCTTTTCCCAAATTTTGTCATTAATCTTTTCCTCGGCGGCAAACAATATCTTTACGCAGCATCTGACATAGGGTATATGGCTCTTTTCTTATCTTTCTATAGTATTATGACTGTTATGGTTAATTTCTTCCTTTCCCTCAAACAAACAAAGGTCGTTTTTCCTGTTGTCTTGATGGCACTTCTTCAGATCATTCTCCTCTTCCTCTTCCACCATAGCCTTTTCCAAATGATTACTGTCTCATTATTCGTATCTGGCGTATTAACTATTTGGCTAGCACTCTATTACCTTTATCATTTCAGAGTAGTCAAAACTTACGATATAGAACTCATTCATCCAGCAGAAGTCTAAACTCATATTGCAATAGTGATCAGAATTAGATATAAATGACGTGACTATTGCACCATGGCAAAACGTAACAAAACCATTTCACTCATTATTCCAGCTTACAAGCAGCAAAGGACCATCGCTAAAGATCTCAAGCGTATCAAAGGGATTATGGATAAAAGTGAATTTTCATATGAAATTATTGTTGTTGTTGATGGCGAATTAGACAGAACAGCCCAAGAGGCAAGAAAAATACGCTCCCCTTTTGTAAAAGTAGTGGGATATAAAAAAAATCATGGAAAGGGATATGCAGTAAGATATGGAATGGCTAATGCAAAGGGAGATTTTATTGCTTTTCTTGATGCAGGCATGGATTTAAATCCAGAAAGTCTTTACGATATGCTATCTTGCATGGATGAGAAGAAAACAGATATTGTAATAGGCTCAAAATTACATCCTTTGTCAGAGGTCAATTATCCTTGGCAAAGACAAATATTATCTTGGGGATATCGAAGTATTGTAAGGCTTCTCTTTGGACTGTCTGTTCGTGACACACAAGTAGGGCTCAAACTCTTTAGAAGGCAGGTTTTGGAGGATGTATTACCAAGGTTGTTAGTCAAGCAATTCGCTTTTGATATAGAAATTTTGGCAGTAGCAAGATACTTAGGCTATAAAAAGATAGAAGAGTCACCAGTCCAACTCAATTTTAAGAATTGGTCGTCAATTACTTCAAGAAATTTTATCAAGCCTGTTTTTAATATGACCTGGGATACTCTAGCTGTTTTCTATAGGCTAAAAATCCGTCACTATTATGATACAAAAAGTAAAAGGCAATGGCGATATGATCCAGATTTGAATTTTCGAGTTAATGTTGGATAATTATTAAAGGCATATATCTCCCAGCACTCTGTATTTTGAGGTAAATAAATACAAGTATGCCCCCAGAGTACTAAAACCTACATTATGACTATTTTTTATATTCTTGATATACTTTGTAAGTCAACTTACTCATGAATATCCTTATACTCAATTGGAGAGATCCTAGAAACCCATTGGCAGGAGGTGCTGAGGTAGTCACTATGCAGCACGCCCAATCATGGCAAAAACTTGGACACTCAGTTACCTGGTTTGCTGCATCATTTCCAGGAGCGAAAGCAAAAGAAGGTATAGATGGTGTTACAGTCTATAGAAGGGGTAATTTCTTAGGAGTTTATCTTTCCGCACCGATTTTTTATCTAAGATCAAGGGAAAAGTATGATCTTGTTGTAGACGAGCTCCACGGAATACCATTTTTTACGCCCTTTTATGTAAAAGGACCAAAATTTGTATTTGTCCATGAAGTTGCTGGGAAAATCTGGGATGTTATGTTCCCTTTTCCTCTGAATATCATAGGGAAAATGATTGAACGAATCATGTTTTTCCCATATAAAAAAACACCTTTTGTGACGGTTTCGAAGTCTACTGCAGAAGAATTACATCAGATTGGAATACAACATATAACAATTATTGAAAATGGTATGAATGTACAAAAGCTTTCAGAAAATTTTCAAAAGGAAAAAGTTCCAACGTTTATTTTCATGAGTCGACTGGTAAAAATGAAAGGAATTGAGGATGTTCTGGAGGCATTTGCTTATATCATAAATGAAGTACCAAATGCTATATTATGGATTGTGGGTACAGGGGATAAAAAATATGAAGAACTATTACAGAAAAAGGTTAACAATTTAAATATAAAAAATAATGTGAAATTTTATGGGAAAGTTTCAGAAAAAGAGAAATATATTCTTTTGAAGAGAGCACATATACTTTTACATGCATCTGTTAAGGAAGGTTGGGGACTTGTTGTTATAGAAGCCGCAAGCCAGAGAACACCAGCTGTTACGTATAATGTTGGTGGGTTGAGAGATTCAGTACGAGATGGTAAGACAGGCATCTTGACAAAAGAAAATACTCCAAAAGAATTAGCGAATCAAGCAATCCGATTAATTAATAATAGAAAGTTATATGCTCAATATCAGCAAAATGCAAAAAAGTGGGCTGATTCATTTAGCTGGGAGAGGACAAGAAAGAAGAGTGCTGCCTTTATTCAAACTCTTATAAAATGAGTTATGAAATCTTCTAAAGAATACGACATCATTATTATTGGCGGTGGATTTTATGGTTCAATGCTTGCATTATTCCTATCTCTTACTTTTAAAAAAATAGCAATCTTTGAACAAGAGTCACAGCTCATGACAAGAGCCTCTTACCACAATCAAGCAAGAGTCCATAATGGATATCACTATCCAAGAAATTTTATTACAGCTCTTCGCTCACATGCAAATTATGAAAAGTTTATTGCTACTTTTCCTGAAGCAATAGATGACACATTTTTAATGACATATGCAATTGCAAAAAATACCTCAAAAGTGACCAGTGCACAATTTATTAAGTTATGTAAGCAAATAGGAGCTCCTCTCAGACCTCTTAGTAAAAAAGTAAAAGATCTATTTAATACTAGGCTTATTGAAGAGATTTTTGCAGTTGATGAGATTGTCTTTAATGCGGCAAAAATACGAAAAAAGCTTGAAAAAGAGCTCAAGCAAAGGAAAATTAATATTTATTTGAATAGAGAAGTAACATCAATAGGTGCTGTCAATGAATTACTGTGTGTCAAATTGAAAGATGGCAAGAGCTATACAGCTAAAAAAGTTTTTCTCTGTACCTATTCTCACATTAATTCAGTTTTAAAGAGTTCACAGTTACCTCTTTTGTCATTCAAACATGAGCTTACAGAAATGCCACTCATAACAATGCCAAAAGGTTTAGAAAAATTTGGAGTAACCATTATGGATGGTCCATTTTTCTCCATAATGCCATTCCCTGATAGAAAGATGCATAGCTTGCACCATGTTAGGTATACTCCTCATGCTTCATGGATAGACGAAAGAGCGCAAACATTTGATAAAAGTAAAATAAATTCAAAGTTTCTTTATATGTATAAAGATGCTCAGCGATATATTCCTCGATTATCTGGTATTTCCTATAAAGATTCTCTTTTTGAGATTAAGACAGTACTTACGCAAAATGAAGGGAATGATGGTCGTCCGATTCTTTTCCGAAAAGATCATGGTTTAAAGAATTTATATATTGTGCTTGGTGGAAAAATTGATAATATTTATGATATTTATAACGAATTAGGTAAAGACTTAGGAATTAGTCTCAAGGATTATATTTTCCTCTCATAACTTGTAAAAGAGTCCGCATCATTGCAAGATTTCCTCTCATTCCATGTATTTTTGTTGGAATTTCTCCTTTGGGGTAGGATCTGGTTACTGGTATTTCTGTTACACGGAGTTTTAATTGGGGTGCTCTAATATTGAGATAAAAGAGTAATTCATAACCAATAAAAATCTTTCTAAAAGGCAACAATTGAGGATGTAGTAGATATCTTTTACTTAATGCACGAAATCCATTAGTGGTATCTGTATACCAAAAGTGTGATGCAAGACTGAGTAGTGGTGCGTGAAGAAGTCGTATACCAAAATATCGCGATGTTGGTGTATTTACAGCCTTGCCTCCTTTGATAAACCTTGAGCCTTGAACAAAGTCATATCCTTTCTTGAGTGCTGCAATAAATGCAGGAATAGCAGCAATATCATCTTTTCCATTTCCATCAACAGTTATGATTCCTTCATATCCTTCCTGAAGAGCATATGCAAAAGCCATTCGAAGTTGTGTGCCTTGCTTACCTGGACTTTCTTTGATAAGTAGTGCTTTTACGTTATTTTGCATAAGAATTTCCCTTGTCAATGAGCCATCAGTACTTCCTCCATCAGCAATAATAATATCTGCATACTTTGTATATGCTTTCATTCTTTTGAGTTGATCTTGAATCTTTTTCCCTTCATTAATAACAGGAATACACACACAGAAAGCTGTCTGTTTCTTTTTAAATGAAGTCACTGTAAATTTTGGTAAATCCCAATTTTTTGGATAAGGTTTCATAGAAAATATTTCTTGACGAGTAATAGTGATTGTTTGACTCTGTCAGAATTATTCTCAGACAAACTTCTCATTTCTATAGAAATCCACTTATCATATTTATTAGATCGCAATACATCAGCAATTGCCTGATAATCTATTCCAGGTAGAGTTATATCATCTAAATTATCGTGACTGATATGAAAGTGAGTGAGGTAGGGAAGTGCTTTTTCTATAGTAGCTGTGTAATTTTCTTTATTTACGTACATTGCTCCAGTATCTAAATGAACCCTTACTGCAGGATGATTAAGTATAACTATAAAATCTATAACTTCTTGACTTGTTGTGAAGAAATTCGTACCATATTTTGATGGATTTGGTTCGATACCAATAATTAATCCATATTTTTGTGCAACGTCTCCTAACTCTTTAAAAAAATCTTGAGCAATAGTATTAGCGTCTTCTGTTGAAATTTGAGAAGGAATATTACGATTTTTTGGAGATCCGAATACCAAGACTTTTGCACCAATTGCACTGCCTATTTTTATTATTTGCTCAAGGTATTGTATTGTTGCTTTTCTATTCTCCTTACTTTCAAATATCTGCAATTCGGGATGATTAAATAATAAGGATTGCATAGCAACTATTTGGATATTATTTTTTTGCATAGTATTTTTATATGCGAGTAATTGATCTGTACTAACCTCAAGTGGATTTGACCAAATTTTTGTAGGTGCTATTTCTAGTCCCTTTATTGAAAGCTCTTGAAGTATATGAAGTACTGTTTCATTTTCATCAGTATTCCAAGCAATATTAGAAATAGCTATGTTCATTTATTTTTATGAGTTGTAATAAATTGTTTGATTTCGTCCAAGGAATTTGATTTTGAGTACAAATACGATATAGGTGAATGAAAAAGGTTGGCAAATTTTGATTTCATATTATATTTTTTAGGAGGAGCTTCAGTTACTGTAGTAAATTCTATTCCAAAAGTATATTTTGCTAAATCTTTGTTACGGATTGGTTCTACAGCAAAATTTATAAGAGAAATATTATTTTTTATTGCAAATGATATATCTTTCCAAATGTGGGAAAGATTATACCATTGTTGCTCACTATCTTTATGGGTTAAGTCAAGTCGATTATTGTGAATTAAATCAAAAACAAAATTTTTTTTCAATCCTTCTCCATACAAATTAGGCATACGAATAATAGTATGATTGGGAAAGTGATCACGAACAAATTCTTCTAATATGTATCTATGCTTTCCATATGGTTTGAGTAGCTCCAAATCTATGGCAGTATCTTCATCACAATCACTTGGATCGTTATACACCTCTATAGTTGAGAGAAGTACAAAATGTTTGGTTTGGACTTTTGTAATTGTATCGATGAAATGTTGGATACTTTTTAGATCCTGATCTGGTTCAGCATTTGCCTTCCACATAAGACCGGAATTACCAGCACTTACCACAAGGTCATATGTTTTCCCTGAGATAGTGTCAATATTTTTCGAATTATAATAATCTGTAAATGAGGTTTGAAGAGCAATATTTCCTCCTACAAATCCCGTGTATCCAATAAGTGCGGTGTGTTTCATGAAACAATATTAAGTACGTCTTCTTTTGCTAAAATTACTGATTTATCAATTTCATCGGCAATAAAATAAAGAGGTTCGTCTCGTGATTCATCAAGTGTTCGTATAAGATATTCTGAAATAAGAGCAAGAAGAGAGAAAAGAAGTAGAAACATTGTTCCCATAACAATAGAGAGACTTACCCACCCTTTTGGTGCAAGAGAAATATGTAAAAAGAGATCAATACAAATGATAAGAAAGACATATACTATAAACATGACACTGGCAAGAATTCCTAAAAATGTTAAAAGGCGTATTGGACGAAAGGAATTAGAAATAATAATATCTGTAATTTCAAACAGAAGACTGACAAAACTTTTCTTTTGAATTTTGCGTTTAAACTGTTTGATAGAAAAATAGGTAAATTCACTTTTTCGAAGACCGATAAGATAGTTAAGATAACTCACATTTCTATTTCTTCTTCGAGTCCGGGTAATAGCATTTATTGCTTTTCTGTTAAAACCAGCCAGGTAATTAGTACGATAGGCAAATTCATGACGAGATATTTTCTTCACAGACCAAAGAAGCAATTGGCTTATCAATCCATATTTTACTACTGGATTCTTTGTCTTCCCGATAACGATATCTTTTGTTAGCAACTCATCTATTACTGCTGGTATCGCATGTGCTGGATCTGTATAGAGTCCAAAAATAATAGCAAAGTCACCAATACAAGTATCCATGCCAGCAGTGAAAGCAATATCATAAGTATATGTTCTGGAAAGAACAAGCATTCGAATAAAAGGTATTTTTTTATGTATGTCTCTGACTTTTTCGATAGTGTTATCCAGAGAATTATTGTCTATAACAACAATTTC
>PRDT01000090.1 GCA_003173995.1 Candidatus Levyibacteriota bacterium
AAATGCATTTGTCATAGTCTCCTCTGTTGTAAATGTTTTCGATGCAATAATAAATAATGTCTCTTCAGGATTCAGGTCTCTGGTTGCCTCGACTAAATGAGTCGAATCTACATTTGATACAAATCGTACGATGAGTGATCTGTCTGAATAATATTTCAACGCTTCATATGCCATCACTGGACCCAAATCCGAGCCTCCAATACCAAGATTAATAATATTTTTAATCTTTTTCCCTGTGTATCCTTTCCATTCCCCACTTCGAATAGCTTTTGCAAAGTTTCTCATCTGATCAAGTACACGATTCACCTCTGGCATCACATCTTTCCCATCAACAAGAATTGGGGTGTTGGAAATATTTCGAAGTGCAATGTGAAGTACTGCTCTATTTTCCGTTGTGTTAATTTTCTCACCCGCAAACATTGCCTGTATCTTCTCTTCCAAATTCACAGCACGAAGAAGAGAAAAGAAAAGCTGAAGAGTCTCATTGGTAATTCTATTTTTAGAGTAATCAAGATAAATATCTTCTACTTGTAGAGAAAATTGAGAAGCACGACTTTGGTCCTTGAAAAGCTCTCTTAGGTGAAGGTCTTTAATCTCAGCAAAATGACTTTCAAGTTTTTTCCATTCTGGAAGGTCTGTAAGTAACATAGATAAAAGTATACCACTCTTTTGCATAAGGTAAAAGATTTTACTTTCGCCTCAAATTACTGTTTTCCAACAATTTCTTAATTATTCCCACAAATATAAAGTTCAGCTATTCCCTTAAAGAAAATTTTTCTTGTCTGAGGTTTGAGTTGTGCTTTTTCCAAATAGTACTCAAGACCTTTTTCTAGAAAAACAGGATAATATTTACTTTCCCATGCACGAGCTAGCTTGTGGGTAACAAGAGTAACGATATTTATTGGTCTTGTGACATATTCTACTATGAAAATTTTTCCATTGGTCTTGGTAACTCTTTTCATTTCTTTCAAAATAGGTATTGCTACTTCTTCAGGCATATCATGAAGGCTAAATGTAATAAGCGCACTATCAAAAACATTATTTTTAAATGGCATTTTCGTTGCATCTCCACGCACCAGTGAAACATGTGGAAATCTCTTGAGTTTATATTGTGCCTTTTTTAACATGTCTGGAGATAGATCAATACCAGTAACTTTATAACCATCTTTTGCTAGTAATGAGAGCTGTGACCCTGTTCCACAAGCAACATCGAGAATATGTGAATTTGAACCCGCATGTATTTCCTTTATTAAATCTTTTCTGATAGTTTTCAGTAAAATCTCTGAAAAATCATAAAACATCACACATTTCCTAAACAAATCGTTATTATATTGTTGATGTCCTTGCAACAGGCCTTCCATAGTATTATATTTGCAAAAATACTTATTGTTGTACAGACCTTCTTGCAAAATTATCACATACTTCTTTTAGAATATGTATTTGCGCGTTTCATACTTTCTTTATGTCTTTTATCTCTGAATTTTGGAACCAAGGAAGAAAGCCTTTTTTTCTTTTTTTTGTCTTCTTCCTCTTTATACTTGTAACAGTACCTATCCTTACCTATACAACATATTACAAAGACCTTGTGAGTAAAGATCATCTAATTAATAGTAATAATAGTGGTCTCATTTTACTGGACAAAGATGGTAAAGAGTTTTTTACTTTTAATCACCCAAAGGATATCGTGTATGTTCCAATTTCCGATATTCCAATTTCCATGCAACATGCAGTTGTCGCATCTGAAGATAAAGATTTTTATAATAATTCAGGTTTCTCGCCAAAAGGCACCCTAAGAGCACTTATTGCAGATGTCACAACACACTCACTTTCACAAGGAGGCTCAACAATTACGCAGCAACTAGTCAAAACCTCACTTCTTTCATCTCAGAAAAGCTTTTTTCGAAAGTACCAGGAAATTGTCCTTGCAACACTGATTACAGAAAAGTATAGCAAGCAAGATATTTTAGAAATGTATTTGAATTCGGTCTACTTTGGAGAAGGAGCATTTGGTATAGAAAATGCTGCAGAGACGTATTTTGACGAGCATGCATCGCAACTCACTCTTGCCCAGTCAACACTTTTAGTGAGCCTTCTCCCTCAGCCATCCAATCTATCTCCACTTTCTAATAATGCTAATAAGGTAAAACCTTTTCAAAAGCAAGTTCTTGAGGATATGAAAGACCAAGGCTATATAACACCAAGTGATGCAACCTCTGCATACAATCAAACACTTATGTATAACACAATTCAAGCAGATACTAACCAACTTGCTCCTCATTTTGCTCTTATGGTGAGAGACTATCTGTATCAAAAATATGGTGAAGATACAGTCATAAGATCGGGGTTTAAAGTGACCACAACAGTAAATAGTACGTGGCAAGAGTATGCCGAAAATGTTGTAGCAAGACAAGTTGCCAATTTAAGTAGAGACAATGCGACAAATGGCGCTGCTGTTGTGATAGATCCCAAAACAGGCAATATAGAAGCTTTAGTTGGAAGTCACAATTGGTATGACGAAGAAAATGGAAAAATAAATATGGCAATTACTCCACGCCAACCCGGGTCATCATTCAAACCAATTATTTATGCTCGCGCCCTTTCTACGCACCTTATAACACCTGCAACAGTACTCCAAGACGTCCCAACAACATTTCCTGGAAACTATCAGCCAAAAGACTTTGATGGTAATTATAGAGGGCCTGTTACGGTAAGGCGTGCCTTAGCAAATTCTCTCAATATCCCAGCTGTAGAAGTAATGGAACAAGTAGGTGTTGAGAGTGGTATTGCGACTGCTCAGCAATTTGGTATCACAACACTCACCAATCCCTCTCAATATGGCTTGTCTTTAGTCCTAGGAGGAGGAGAAGTAAAACTATTGGATCTAACAAGCGTTTATGCAATGTTTGCTGACAATGGTACTCTTCACGAGCCTCATATGATCCTTTCAATTGAAGACAAATATCATCATCCTGTTGACTTGCCTCCAGAGACACCTCTTCCAGTACTTGATGATGGGACTGCATTCCTTATTACTTCTATTCTTTCTGATAATTCAGCACGTTTTGAAGAGTTTGGAAATGCGTTAACAATCTCTCGTCCTGCTGCTGTTAAGACAGGTACTACCGAAGATTTTCGAGATGCGCTTACTTTAGGTTATACACCATCGGTAGTAGTAGGTGTATGGGTAGGGAATAATGATAATGCCCCCATGGATAATGTTGCTGGGTCATTAGGCGCTGCTCCTATTTGGCGGCAATTAATAGAACGATTTGCTGCAGACTACCCACGAGAGACATTTACTCCACCGCCATCTGTAGTGCAACTTCCTTCTTGCACAACGACCGCCTCTGGAAGTGCAAGACAAACTTTGGAATATTTTTTGGCAGATACATCACCAACAAGTAACTGCTCATCATTTTCTATCTCTCCACAAGAAATAACACAGCCAACAATAGAAAACCCTTCCCCCTCACTATCACCTACTGATACGCCCACGCCAACGCTATCACCTACAACGACAAATACTTTTAATACACCAACAATCATTAATGGAACTCGACCAAATGAACAGTAGCTAGTGAAGCTGGAGAAAATCATCAGGTTTTTCAATAAAACCAGCTATAGGTAGCTCTTTAAACTCATCTTTTCCATTTAATCCATTAAGCAGCACAAAGGTATTCATCCCAGCAGCAATTCCAGCTGCTACACCTACAACTGAGTCTTCTATAACACAACAGTCTTTAGGTTTAACAGCGAGTTCTTCTGCAACTTTCAAATAAACTTCAGGATCAGGTTTGTGTTTGACAATTTCGTCTTTACCCATAACAAGACGAAGATTGTCGGAAATGCCATATGCTTTTGTAATATGATTAAGAACCTTTCTATCTGCCATTGATGCAATTGCCAATTTTGCTTGACCAGAGTAATGTTTAATAAAATCGACAGTCATATCTATTGGCATAACATAATCAAGAATATTCTCTTTATATGTCTGCTCATATTCATTCATTAATTCAGCTATTATAGAGTCCTCTATCTTCCCTCTGAGTACAGATTCAGCAAATGATTTTGTTGTTCTACCAATAAAGTGAGTACGGAAATAGTCGTCTGAAAGACGAAATCCTTTTTGAGAAAGCAGTTTTTGCCAAAATTTAAATCTCGGTAAGTCACTCACTGCAACAACTCCATCGAAATCAAAAATAATTGCTTTAAACATTTCAAACTAAAAATTGAATTATCTCTTCTAAATTACCTACTTTTATATAGTGTTCATCAACGATTTCTGTTTCATTTCTTCCATTTTCAAATAAAACAACAAGCCCAAATCCTAATTGTTCTTTTGGCGTTTGTAGATCGCCTTTAAAGGAATCACCAATCATAATTGCTTGACTGACATCTAACCCATGTCCTAAATCACGTTCGGCCATATGAATGCCCTTCTCAAAAAAATCTTTATCTGGCTTGTCTTCTGGATCTCCAATTGATACCAAATTAAAATCAATGCCTTTCTGTCGCAGTAATTGCATGCGCTCACGCTTGAAACCTTCTGAATATGACGGCTCATAAAGAAATTGTCCATTATCTTTTTCCTGCAAACGACCATCACTGCTAGTTAATAAGTACAATGGCCTATTATGCTGCTTTATAGTTTGAATGAGAGAAAGTACTCCTTGAAAAGGATTTGCTACCTCACTTAATTTCATCCAATAGGCATCTGTTAGTTCGTATAAAAGTTCTGGACTAAATGATACTCCCGATCTCTCTCCTGCAATCTTCATGAAAATTTCTCTGCTCCATAATTTTGTTTTGCCAAACTTTTGTAAAATCTCCTGTTGAAATGAATTAATATGAGAAATTAGTTCTTCATATTCATTGCCATGATTTTGGCCTGTATGACCTTCAAACATTATTTTGAAAATATTTTCAAATTCCTTTTTTATTCTGTATCCAACTGAAGAATCAAATTTTGAGGTAAGGATTTCTGTTATTACATTTGCAGCAACAGGAGTACTAGCCGCTGTTGTAATTAATGTATCATCAACATCAGAAAACCAAACACTTTCTGACCATGGCATTTTAGTAACACTTTTCATCTTACTTTTGTATCAATTTTGGCTCGCCAATAATATTGTTGTCAATAATTATATCGGGGTGTGTTGGCTTTTTTCTATCCCAAAAAAAACCTTGTACTTTCTCATGCATTTCCCTAACTTGCTCTGGCGTTCGCAAATCACTATCTCTTTTTATTTTCCTTTGGATAATTGTCTCACGGTCTACTTCGACAAGAATAATAAAATCCATTTTCTCAGTCATAAGAGATGTATCAAACAAAATAAAACTATTTGCCTTAATAATTTTTTCTTTTTTACTAATCTCTCCTGTTGCTCTCTCGTAAGGAAAATATGACGTAGATCTTCCAAGTTTAAGATCAGTTATAGCTTTCTCAAATTTTTTAAGGTCAAAAAAATTTTCTAGAATTTCGTAGTGAGTTTTCCCTTTAAATGGTCCATTTGTATATATTTGTGTTTTAAGATCTTCTCTATCTTTGCGAGGTAATAAAAACTCATCAAAATCAATGTAACTGTAGGGTATATATTTCCTATCAAATTCTTCTCTGAGCAATTGAGAAAAATGGCTTTTTCCGCTTCCCGAGTCACCTGTCAAGGCAATAAGAAGAGGTCTTTTTTTTGTTGTAAGAATTCTAT
>PRDT01000017.1 GCA_003173995.1 Candidatus Levyibacteriota bacterium
AAAGGACTCCACTCATGCCGCCTTGTGATCCGTCCGCCATAATGTCCCTAGTGTAGCAGAGATTGAAGAGAAGTTCAAAAGAAAATAATTATGAAAAGACGTATGGAAGATGATGCTTAAAATCGTTTTGATTAACACGCTTGAGGACATTCTCAACAAGCGTAGCATCCAACCCCAAACTTATAATTCCTTCCTTTGGAAGATATTCCTCAAAATAATGGTATAAAATTTTGTCTGCATCTCGATAGGAAAATCCAAATTCTTTTTCATCAGTCTGCTCTTCCCAGAGTCCAGCTGTTGGTGCTTTGGTAATTATCTTTTCAGGTACTCCAAGTACTTTTGCCATTTCCCAAATCTGTGTTTTGTAAAGGCTCCGTATTGGCTCAATATCTGATGCTTCATCTCCAAAACGAGTAAAGTAGCCCAAATAATACTCTGATTTATTTTCAGTCCCAACGACTAACACATTATGCTTTTTTGCCAAATCATACAAATACATCATCCTCACTCTTGCCATAATATTCCCTCTGCGAATATGCTCAGACAGTGGAATATCCTCACTCATGGTATCTACTTGATAGTGAATATCTTGCAAAAAAATATTTTTCCCTGGAATTCCCGCATGTTCGATAACACTTTTTGCATCTTCTGTATGAGTGTCACTCAACTTTCCATAAGGAAGCATCAGTACATAAACATGTTCTGGTCCAAGCGCTTTTACAGCAAGACTAAGAGCCACTGCAGAGTCTATCCCTCCTGATATAGCAATAATAACGCTATCAAAACCTGCCCTAATAACTGTTTCACGTATCCATGAAGTTATATCTCCTATTTTTTTCTGATAATCAATTTCAAACATAGTTAAGCAACAAAAGTATCTTCTTTTGGAGACTGAATAATTTTACGAAGGAGAAAATCATGAGCTCCAAAATATCCTTTATTGTCTTCTCCGTACACATCATACCCACATTTTTCATAAAATCCAATATTTTTTTTGTCTGCTTGTAGATGTATTGCATGGGCTCCTTTGTCTTTTAGTAAATCTGTGAGTTTTTCTAATAATTTCTTCCCTACGCCCTTGCCTCTATACTTTTTATCAACAGCTAACCAGTGAGCAAAAGCAACACCACCAAAGGGATTTTCACATAAAACATATCCTACCATTGCATCTCCTATATACGCTCCGAGCCTAAGGGGTAATTTCCACATGTTCTCTTTATAAACACCTGTCGTAAGGTAATGACGTGTTTTCTCAGTATATTCAGGAAAATCTTCCATTACACTTTCTCTATAAAGCTTTTCAAATATTTCTTTATCTTTTTCTTCTATCAAACGTATATCAATTTCCATATTTAACTATAGAGATTATGTTTTATTATATACTCTTCAACTGCTTTTGGTACAAGACCGCTAATAGACTTGCCCTCTTTTCGAAGAGTTCTGATGCGCGTTGCACTATCATCCATAGGCTCAAACTGTGTATCAGAAAGCCACATGCAGCCTTGAGGTAATTCACCAGTTGTTTGATATCCCACGCGGGGAAAAATAAGAAATGGCAATCGCATCATCAGCTCGTCATAATCATGCCATTCATGAAGTCGTGGTAATTGATCTGACCCTGCAATAAAGATATAGGTATTTTTTGTCTGCTTTTGTAATTCTCGAATAACATCAATTGTTACTGTCATTCCCTCACGACCTTTTGAAACTTCTACTCCAATTGTACTGACTTTTATTTTGGGCTCTTCAACTAACTTGAGCATAGCAATCCGCTCATCAACTGTTGCAACTGTTGGATTCCAGTGATGATGATTATCAGGGACAAGCCATACTTCATCAACTGATGAGACTGCTTGTAATACTTCACGAGCAATAGCAATATGACCATTATGAACAGGGTCAAATCGTCCGCCAAAAAGAGCTATTTGCATTAGTTGACCCTGCTTTCTGCTTGTCGCCTTTCATACATTGCTTGGAGACGACCTCTTCTCGCATCCCCCAAGGTTGCCCAGGGCAAAAACGGTGTATCGGCATACGGATATCCTTGTGGACCTAGCGAATCATCGGCAAAAATACGTTGTCCTTGCCATACAAGACTATTTCGTGCCTGAACAAGTTGATACACATGCATTTCAACCAATTCACCATCTTCATATGCTCCAGGTGCAGCGACATTTCCAAAAATTCGAATAACACGCTCTTTCCCATAATCGACTTGTTCCCACCGTCTTACTTTTCCCTGGCCAACATCTTCCCAAACAACAACTGGAATCGGCAAAGATACTGCGTCTTTTTTCGTTTGTACAACACCATTAGTTGTTGCAGCAGCTAAAAACGTCCATGCATCTTCTGTAGGAGTATAGAGTGTCAATCCTTCACCAGTGTAACAAGGTAAACTTGATAGCTCTTGGTAACGTCCAGTAGAAACATTTTCTGTCATCATAATATGAAGCAGTATAAGAAAGTTAGCTTGTGAAGTCAATTGTCATTGCAAAAAGCAAGTGCTACAATAACCAATAATTCATGCCTACTGAATTAGAAGGAGATGTGTTGAATACACATCATCTCATTCAACACCGTTTCCGCAGTGCTATCGAACAGTCTCTTGAAAAACCCCCAATTTATGTAGCAACAGATGCTATTGTTGTCCTCGCAAAAGGAGACTATACCATTACCTGCAGCGATGAAACAATTGATGAGAATAGATATCGTGTCCAAAGAGCAGTAGAAATTGCACAACATATTATCGCCGCCAAAACCCAAAGATCTCCCTCGCAAATTTCCACAGAAGATCTTCAACAATGCCCTCCTCTTATTTTAGTAGGATCTCTTGAAGAACATGAGAGACAACAGAGCTTTTTAGAAGAAATCCACTATACAGGTCCCGTGATTCGCCTTGAGTCTATAATAGATGGAGAAAATACCACAAAGACAAATATCTGGGCTGTCGATCTAGCTTTTCCTCATTTTCGTCACATTACTCTTGTTACCTCTGCTCCACACACAGTGAGAGCAAGCGTAACAGCAAGTCAACATTTAGAAAACATTGCTAGCTTTTCAGTTATTGGAGCATATATCCCTGGTGTGAGTATTTTACCTGAGGTCTTAAGAGATGCCCATAAGTTACAAGAGTATGCAAGAGGGGCAAGAAGAAGTACTCAGCGTCCAGCAAAGCATGTTGCCTAATTTAGGTATTCACCTGACTTCTTCCTTCAAGCGCCCTCTGAAGGGTAATATCATCTGCATATTCTAAATCAGCACCCACTGGCAAACCTCTTCCTATTCGGGTTACTTTAAAATCTCCACCAATTGTGGCAAATTGTTTGGCTAAATACATGGCCGTTGCTTCCCCTTCCATGGTTGGATTGGTAGCAAGAATAATTTCTTTGAGTTGTGTATCCTTTCGAACTCTATCAACAAGTTGTTGAATATATAACTCATCAGGACCAATATTATTTAATGGGTCTATTGCACCGTGTAAGACATGATATCTCCCCTTATATTTGCCACTTTTTTCAAGAGCCAAGACATCAAGGGGTTGTTCAACAACACAAATAGTTGTATGATCCCGTGCTGTATCGCTACAAATGCTGCAAGGATCTGTCTCATCAATGGTATAGCAGATAGAGCAGATCACTGTTCCTCTTTTTAAATTTTCAAGTGCTTGGCCAAATGAATCCAATTCTGTTTGGGGGACATGCAATAAATAAAATGTCAGGCGTTGCGCAGACTTAGGGCCGACTCCAGGTAATTTTTCAAAAGATTCGATAACTTGTTGTATTGCTTTGGGAAGTTTCATAACACTGTTTTATAACACGGTTTGTATAGACTCTGCAATTGTGGGAGCAACTGAAAGAGTAACTAATTTTTCAAATTGTTTGTCTTTTGGAATACTCACTGTATCTGTTACAAAGACTTTTTTCAACACAGATTTTTGTAATTTCTCTGCTGCATCTTCTGAGAAGACCGCATGCGTTGCAAATGCCATGACTTCTTCTACTCCTTTTTCTTGTAATTTTTCTGCTGCAAGCATTATAGTCTTACCACTGGAGATCATATCATCAAGAAGAATTGCTCGTTTTTTCCCTGTAAGATTGCCTTCAATACTTGCAATTGAGATCGTGCCATTTCCCAGATCTCTCTTTTTCTCAACTACCGCATATTCCATCGTGTCGAGTAATTGGGAAAACTTTTCAATGCGTGCGACACCGCCCATATCAGGTGTCACTAAGACTGTCTCCTTTTCTACCCATCCTTCATCTCTCATTTGTTGAGCAAACAAAGAGAGTGCAGAAAGATGCTTCACAGGAATAGTAAAAATATCAGGGATTTTTACTGAATGCATTTCAACACTAATGAGTCTATTAGCTCCCATTTTTTCAAGAATTGTCTTAATAACATCCAAAGAGACCGCTTCCCCCTCTCGAAAAAGATGATCTTGCCGTTGATATCCAAAATACGGAACAACCGCTGTCACAGATGCAGCTCCAGACCTTTTTGCAGCATCTATCAGAAAGAATAACTCCATGTAATTGGTATCAACAGGCGTATTTGCTGACTGAACGATGAAGACATGCTCCCCGCCAATTGGCTCATTAATTCGAATACGTCTTTCACCATCAGGGAAAACATGGACTTCCACTGGAGAAAGATCCACATGAAGAGATTGTGCTACTTTTTTTGCTAACGCTTCATTTGAGCTACCTGCAATCAATTTCATACGATAAACATTCAAAAAACTCACATCAGATATAAATTGAGCATGTGTGAGTCTTTTGTTTTATTTTCCTCCGAGAAGGCCGCCAAGGCCACCACTCATTGAGGCGAGTTTCTTTGCTGCTACTTCTTGAGATTTTTTAATAGCTTCATTTATTGCTTCAGCAATATCTCTATCGCCTTTGCCGTTGGTCTCAAGTGAAAGAATTTTTTGGTCTCCACTAATGACAATTCTTACACCATTTTTATCAACAGTTATTTGTTCTGCTTGTAATTCTTTTTGAATAGCCATTGCTTGATCTCGCATTTTCTTTAAATCGCCAAGTTGTTGAAATGGATTCATCATAATACTTCACCTCCTTTAATATCTTATTTACTGCTTTAATTCTATCATTACTTTATATTCTTTCCCAGTTACTTCTTTTATTGTCTGGGCAAGAGTATCAAATGTCTTGGGCTCCATTAATTTCTCCTTATGAAATTTATATGCAGTCTGAAAAACAATTTGCCCATTTCCGATACTGGTAATTGTACAACCTCTGAGGACTCCTGCGACAGAATGATTGAATGGTTTTACTTTATATATAATATTTTCTAAAAGTGCGGTCAATGAGTCTATATTTTCTGGAAGTTCTCCTTGGACAGATGCTGTCTCTTCTTTCTTTTCTTCCTTTTTCACTTCGGGATTGAGAATACTTTTCACTTTCAAATTTTTTTCTTTTTTTAAAAGTGTCTCCATGGTTGGTTTGGAAGAAATAGTAAAGGGTGCTTTCTCAACTTTTACTTCCTCTTGTTGGCACCACATAACAGTAATCATTTCCAGAGGAAGCTGCGCAACAACAGCAAATTTTGTATCGCGATACGCTTGCTGGAGAGAGTTTGCAAGAATCTGTATCTCATTAAGTGAAAACTTTATATCATTATATTTTTCGGTTGTTGATAAACCCATCTCTCGAAGTAATAACTGATGTAATGCTTGGAGTAATTGATTGATAAAATATTTGATATCTACTCCTTGCGTAACAAGTTCCCCTATAAGGGTTAATGATTCTTTAGTCTTTTTCTCATATAAATTCTGGAGGAACTGAGAGATAAGATGATCAATATCAGATACGTTATATCTCTCTGCAACAAATTCTCGTGTTATTTCCTTTCCATTTGCAAGCATTGCCATTTCTTCAAGAATTTTCGAACCATCCCTAAATCCCCCATCGGCAAGCTCTGCAATAAATGAAAGTGCATCTTTTGAAATAGATAATTTTTCGCCATCTGCTATTCTTTGTAACGACCGGACTAATTCTTCAGGTGTTGCAAGAGAAAGTGAAATATGAAAACATCGTGAAACAATAGTTGCTGGTACTTTTTGCGGCTCTGTTGTACAGAAAATAAACATCACATGTGATGGAGGTTCTTCAATTGTCTTAAGAAGTGCATTAAATGCTTCTGTTGTGAGCATATGCACCTCATCAATAATGTAGACTTTCTTTTTACTACTGACTGGTGCTAATTTTATTTTTTCTCGTAAATCACGAATTTCATCAATGCCTCTATTACTTGCTCCATCTATTTCCAAGACATCGACATTGTTACCTTTCGTGATAGAAATACATGATTCACAAACATTGCAGGGCTCTATGTCTCCTTTTTTTCTATTCTCGCAATTGACAATTTTTGCAATAATGCGGGCTGTTGAGGTTTTGCCAAGACCTTTTGGACCAGTGAAAAGAAAAGCATGTGGAACGGAGCGAGCATTAGCGAGCGAGTTCGCCTGCTTGACAGGCGTGGAGAGATCAGGAGAACCGTTGTCATTATCAATACCTTTTAAAACAGCACCCAATGTCTCACGCAGTTTTGCATTATCTAAATCAGCTATTTTTTGTGGTCGGTATTTCAGATAATATGCCATAGATGAAGTACACTCACTATAATCAACAACTACGTTCCCAGTCAAGGCAACGAATACTATCAAACTAGGTCTTACTCGTGGTGCAGTCCAAGAAGGTGCAGAAGACCGTGTTCTACCAGCTCATTTATCCTGTCATCAACCAACATCTCATATTCAGCAGATTCTTTAATTACAACTGGATAGGAAATCACAATATCTCCTAGTCTGAGAACGTCTGTTGGCATAACAACAGGCTCACCTTCTGAAAGTGGAAAAGACAAAATATTACGTGTTTTATCCTCACCTTTATACTGCTTTGATAATTCACGCATTTTTCTATCTCCAACAAGAGCAATTGATACCTCAACAGGACCCGCAACACCATTCTCTTTTAAGACACGTTCAACTGTCATCCTAACTTTTTTGCGATTGGTACGGTAACGACTCTCTACAAAGAGTAATACATTTACGTATTCTGGTGAAGCTAATTTCATGCTGCGCGAGAAAGAAGTCGAGCACGTCTTTTATCTTGAGCTTTTTGTGCTCTTGCTGCAGACGGCTTTAAATGAAATTTTCGTCGTTTGGCTTCTTGGACTATTCCTGCGTCCATAACTTTTCGGCTAAATTTTCGAATAAGTGCGTCATCATTATCGCCTGGTTGTTTTTTTACTATCAACATTTACAAAACACCTCCTTTGATGCCTTGCAAGCAACTAGTTGTTTGCCGGCAAAAAACCCACAATTCATGTGAGGATTCCAGTTATTATATCACAAAAATTGGTAAGAAACACGTGAGGTTTGGAAAAAAATGACGCTAAACTTCTCTCTCTAGCCATGGCCCTTTGAGGTGAAAATGAAGGTGATCAATATCCTGAAGCCCTCCTCCATTGACGGTCACCTGATATCCAGCATCAGAAAGCTTAGATGTGGTTATCATTTGTTGGATAATTTTACGAATTTTTGACAATAAGACATCATCGGTGAGCTTAGCAAACTCAACAATATGCTCCTTTGGTACTATCAGGAGATGTATAGGCTTTTTAGGGTTAATATCGGGGAAAACCATTATGTCTTCATCTTCATACGTAAACTCTTTTGGTATTTCTTTGTCTCGAATTTTACAGAATATACACGTATCCATACTGAGAAGTCCAAGCTAAACCTCTTTTACTACATCGATAATCTTTTGTAAAGAAAGTTTGGTAGGTATCATTTTGGGATTTTTTGATGTTCCATTCAAAAGCATTTTTTTTGATACATGAAGAAACCATGTTGCATCAGGGTCCATTTTTCTCAATTTCTCAGAAATGAGTGTAAAATCAACACCATTATCCTTTCCGTCTGCATGCGCAGGAAGTGTTTTGATGCGTACAAAGCCGCTTCGTGGATCTTTTCGAATAACAACAACATATCCCATTTTCTGTGCTAATTTCAGCACAGTATCATTCATTGTTTCAATACCAACTGCTTTACCATATTTCGTCTCAAATTCTTTCCCTTTTTCTTTAATTTCTTTTTCTGCCCATGCTCTATTTTCAAAGTCATACAGCAGTGCATCAAGACATTCCATCCCAAACATGGTAAAAAATGAGTCTTCTCCAGGCTTTTGATATTTCAATCCTTCAAGAATTCCGAGAAATGAGAATTCATGATAATCTGCAGCCGCATCCTTCCAAAAAACTTCCTGGAAATGATCTATGGCAACAATAACATTTACTATTCGCTCAATGGCATCTGCTCTCACAAGCCACTTTTCTCCACCCTCATGCTGTGCTTTGACAAAATCCCATGTTCTGCTTGCACCACAAACATTCATATCATTTGTTTGGTGGTGATCTAGGGGACCAAGGCCAGTATCAACATGGATAACATCATCATTGCCAATATGCTCAATAGCCTCGCCTGTCTCGTTAGCTTTTGATCCTTTAATCCGTTCACCTGCAGGGACAAAAACAACCTTTGCATTTTCCCAATTTTGTAAAAACCGCTTTATAATCCACACAGATGCAATAGCATCCCAATCAGGTGAACAATGAGTTACAACAATTTTCATATAAATTCTTTTCAAGTATACACTGCTTTCTGGAAAAAAGTCTAGGAAAGTTGGTCATTATATGACTTTGGAAGAGTAAATGCAAATGTACTTCCCTTACCTATGCGTGAGGTAGCTTTTATAGTTCCCCCGGAAAGCTCAATAATACGCTTACAGATGTAGAGACCAAGTCCTGTTCCTGGTAAATTTGTAGGATGTTCTTTATCTTCAATTTTTCCAAATTTTGTAAAAAGTTTCTTCATGTCAGATCTTTTAATGCCCATACCATTATCACTCACTTTAATTTGGATATGACTTTTATTACTATGAAATGCAACATCAATATTGCCATTTCTGGGTGTATATTTCACCGCATTTGAAAGCAAATTGACAAGAACTTGTTGCATACGTCTTTTATCAGCATAAACAATACAATATTTATTATCTTCAATTTCCAATTGCTTCTCTCCAACTACGCCTGTCATTTCTATTTCTCTTTTTGCTTCTTTTGCCAAAGAGACAATATCAAATCTTTCTTTCTGAAGCCTTAGATTATTTGCCTCCAATTTTGAGACATCCAACATATCATTTACAAGCTGTGTTAAATGATCTGTTAACTCTGCAACTCGCTGTATTTTTTCTCTACTATAATCTGATAATTCTCTATCTTTATTAAGAATAAGCCACAAGAATCCTTTAATAGCGGTTGTTGGGGTCTTCAATTCGTGAGAAGCAATAGAAATAAATTCATCTTTCATGCTATCTATTCGCTTGAGATGTTGATTGACTGACCATAATTCAGCAGTTGCACTTCTCACTTCTTTTCTCAGGCGTTTGTTAAATGATTCGATTGCTTGAATGTGTTGTGCATTTTGGAACGCAAGAGAAATAGGGGAAAGAAGAAGTTGTAATGTTTGGATATCATAAATTGAAAAGGATTCTCCTGACCTTTTAATTCCCAAACAGAACACTCCTCTACAATTATCTTTTACCTGAAATGGGATTAAGAGATATAGATTTTTCTTCTTTAATGTTGCTCTTAAATGAACATCTTCAATCTCATCCACTAGCACAATTTGATGCATTTTTTCTAATGCAATTGTATCTTTTTGAGAAAAAATATGTCTTTCTAGTGGCTGATAATATCTTGCCATTATGTGCGGCTCGCCTTCTGTTATACAGAGCAAAAATCCTTTTTCGAGTTGCATCTCGCTACAAATAATTTTTAAAATTGTTGTTGTGAGAGTCGGCAAATGAGAGGTTGTTGTTACGGTCTGGAGAATCTTATCTAAGAAATCATCCCTATTATATAATTTTCCAAAGAAAAATTTATTGGTTACCTTCCAAAAATAATGTCTCAGTGGAGTAAATGCGTATTTTAGAAAAAGACTAATGATGACTGAAATAATAATATATATTTCATTAATAACCGTTGGGAAAAAAATACGCCCAATAACTTCAGCAACAATGAAATATGTAAGGCCAAGGCCAATAATGGATACAATATAGACTCCCATTCCTGCTGCAATGCGGGTAATATCAAGAAATCTATGTCGCACCATTGCATAGGTAATAAATCCTAAGAAGAGTACTGTCGCAAATGGACCAAATGGTTGTAGCGCATAAAAATTAAAGAAATATGGCAAAATACCATTACAAGTAATACCGACAACTACCAAACTCAAATATCCAAGTAATAAATACTTCAGCTGCAGTTTTGTTGTTCCACGAGCTTTCAACAGTTTCACAAGCAACAAAATAATACTTGCAGAGCAAAAGACAATAATATACAAGAGATACCATGGATACAACGGCCCATATGAGACCACCCGTGCTCCATGAATAAATAATTCCTTTTTATCAATAAGTGAAGTTAAAGTAATCCCGGCAAAGAAAAATGTAATAAGACTTACTAGTATTGTGATTTTTCTATTAATGACGACTACTGGCTCTGGAAATTTCCTGATAAATAACCACATCGAATACGGAATAAATGCTGCAACAAAAAAGTTAACTCTCCCTGCCAAAAGGAGCAGGTTTGAAGTCGAAACTAAGTAATAGATACACAATGTAGCAATCCATCCGACTAGAGTAAGACTAAGAAAGGCAAAAAGCCGATTCGTTAGCTTATCTGGATCTCTGAGAAATACAACAAGACCCAAGAAAATATTTATAATAATTGTGACGACAAATAGCAAAAGTCCTACCATAGGTATATTTTATCCTATATTATACTTTTTTTAGACATGTTTTACAAAATAGCAGGCAGGCGAAGACGCTTTTCCCATAATTCTAACGGTAGCTTAGAATAATTCTCATCCTTTTTTACACCCAAAACAGCATTTTTGGCAAGAGTAAAATACGGGGCAGCAACAAGAGCACATCCCATCTCACCTGGTTGAATAAAAATATCTTTAATAGTGATAAATATTTCTTTATAGAAAATGTTTTGATTCTCTCCTATCATCACAACAGACTTTGCCAAATTACCAAGGAGATGTTCTTTATATAATGCTTCCCTATCTGTTCCTTTTATATAAATTGGAATATCTCCGATATCTTCCATAAAAAGATTGGCATCTGTATCCTGATTATCAACAATCCCAAGTGCAAATCCAGCGTAGATATGCCGTGGACCTACTTCTTTAATAAATTTACCTGCACAAGGAACATGAGAGCCAGGAAGTAATGGGAATCTTTTATTTTGAAGTGTCCCAAATAGTCGTTTGGTTGCATAGAGTAAAGAGTCTGCAGAATACACAGGAGTATACCCTTTTTTTGTTTTAATTTTCCCTTTTGGAAAGAAAGGATGAAAAGAAAAGAGATGCTTAGGTTGGCATAGATGATATCCCCATATTCTTCCAGCAAGGCCACAGAATGAAGAGACAGTAATCATATTAATTTGTCCCAAATAGGCATCTTCAACCTCCGCTCGATCAAAAGCAATAATACCATCAAGGAGTGACGATCCTGTATGAGTTAACTGAAGAGGCGCTTTTCCTATGCCAAGAGTGAGTCCAACAA
>PRDT01000085.1 GCA_003173995.1 Candidatus Levyibacteriota bacterium
AAATGGAGCTTCGTGACCTACTAGTTCTACGTACACATTAGGATATTTGTGCAGCATTTTTTCTAGCACTGGCCAAATTACAGCAAGATCGCCGCTATGAGTATTACTTCCTGCCCAACCTATAACTACCTTATCTTTATTTGGCTCGTGTGGAACAAAGAAATTTGGGTCTACTCTATTCTCATAAACAATTACAGGTATTTCTTTCTTTGTAGCTACATTGGTTAAATGTCCCCAATTTCTCTTTACTACTTTTTTCAAAGTTGGAGTAGATACAGTAATAACATCAGCCCATTCTGCACACGCAGACATTCCACCTTTAACAGCTTGCGTGCCAAAAATTCCAGCTGCTGGATTAAATTTTGGAATCTGCCAAACATTATCATCTAGATCGTAGATTATCTTTACACCAAAAGATCTTATACATTGTAAAAACTGTAAATTTTGATCTGTCATTAAACGCTGAATACAAATAGTATCACATTCTACTATCTCATTTAGATTTGGCATTCCACCTGTAAATAGAAATCTACTATTCGGAATATGCAAATGAGGATAGAAGTGTCGCCATAATCCGCAAGCATCTAGATTTGCTGGGCAAAAACAAACTGTTCCCTTATACACCTAATTTGCTTTCTGCTTCTCTAAAAATACTATTTGAGCTATAAACTGTTGCACTAGATGTTGGCGTTTCAAAAAACACTACGGCTTCTAATTTAATAAATAAATCGGAGTAATGCCTCTGCAGTGCAGACTGGATATGACCAAAACAATAAGCAGCTAAATTTTCAGCTGTTGGTGCAGTAGACATCAATATAAGCTTTTCTAAACCGCATTCTTGCCTACAATGTTCATCCATAATAGCCATAGCGTTTACAAATGGATCATTGTATTCTAAGATTAAACCATGATCGAATTTATCATGCAAAGACATCAATACGTCTTTAATGTCTCCAAAATCTAATACCATTCCGTTACTTGAGCCGTTTTGCTGCAGTGGTCCTGATATGTGCGCTTTTATCTTTCCTCGGTGACCGTGTAGATTTTTGCACTTGCTGGCGTGGTTCTGAATCCGGTGTCCGTAATCGAACTCTATTTCCTTCGTTACCAAAAACCTTTGCATTCTTTAATCCCTTCTTTACTAACATTTTTAATAGCACAGCAAATGGAAAACAAATAAGAGCATGATGTGCTCCTTCTCTAATTACATAGTTCTGTGCATATGGTACTTTCTTTTTCTTAAGAATATTTGTACTAGTACCATCTTCAGACAACGCGCGAAAAAGATCATCGGCAAAACCTATACACTGAATTGTTTTTCCATTTCCTTTGAATACCAACAATGGCTTCAGAGTATTACTCTTGCAGGCACCTTCACAAGCCTGCATCCAGAATTTCTTAAGTGGGCTAGAACGTTTCTTGTAAAAGGGCTGTAAGAAATCGAATAGCTGCACTTTGCGCCTTGTCTTACATTCTATCGCAAATGGAAAAAGCTTAGCCATAGATGGGCTAAGCGACAAATCTCCAAAAGCATGTTTACCTGCACCGCTTCCTTCTGATCTAAAAACATCTGTAGGCGTTATACCTAAACATTCGAATGAAGTAATGAGTATCTTTTTTACTGTGCGTTCGAAGGCTCCGCCTATACGCTTACCTTTTCCGCCTTTTCTCTTTTTCTTTGGCATCTTCTAACCAACTATGACTAGACTAGTACCTTTAGCTTTTACTTTCTTTCCTTCTTTAGACAACACATAAAACATCGTTTCTGATCCTTCTACAGGTCCAAGCAAAGTATAAGACTTATCTTTTTCTTGATGAAAGACCTTTGTTCCTTTTGGAGCTGAACGTAAAGCTTGCAATGGATCTTGAACAGATGCAGAACGCATTTGAGCTAGTTGCTGCTTGGCTTCGGCTTCGGACATAACATGACCCATTGGGTCGCCAGAAGCTGCTAGTATAGCTTTACGCTGAATATTCTTAGCATTTGAAGCGTAACCAGAAAGTTCTTCTAGAGTCATGGAACCAAAAGTTCCACGTCTAGGTAATTTGGAATGAACTACTTTATCTTCTACTTTCATCTCATCATTCATACAAGTAATCCTAACCATCTAGCTGTAAAGAATAACGTTGTAATATGAATTGCTTGATCGAAGCCTACTACCACAAAGAACCAATGGGCTTCTTTCCTTTCCCAAAGTTTGGAAGTACATCTAGACGTTATCCAATCTACACAGAAATGAAGTAAACCGTTTAAAGCAACATATTCTAAAATATCTATCTCAGAATAACCAATCAACAATAATGGGATTGGAAACACAGAACAGTAAGCACAAACATGAGCTAACAACCAAAAGTTGCTTTTACTTTTAGTCTTCGCCATCTTATCTGACTGGAAAACAAAATCAGCAACAAAATGCATCCATATAAGACTATAGATTAGTATCATAGATTAGTCCCTGCGTAGAAAGCATCACCTGGACGATAGGACTCTTCCATAACTCTCGCTTCTACTAGCTTACTTTTCAACTGCATTCGTTCTGGAATGGTTAATGTCGAATAACGTAAAACTCTATCTACATCTGCTATACTTAATTTTTCGACAGATTTAATAATGGCACGATCGTTAAAACATCTACGCATAATCAAAACAGCTCCGACAATAGCTGGAACTGTTAGTAAACCTAATAAATATTTCTTCATCTAATTTCCTTTCTGATTTCTGAGAGATTCAAGATCTAAAGAGCTAAAGTGTAATCGCCCATAGTAGCCATCGCACGATAATCCGATAGGTGCACCTATCGGTGTTGGACTATAATCTTGAATCTCTCAGAAACCTTTCGAAGTAATGGTGCCCGGTGAGGGACTCGAACCCTCACGGATTTCTCCTGCGGATTTTAAGTCCGCTATGGCTGCCAATTTCATCAACCGGGCTTTACAGCGTGCTCCTGTACCAACCAGATAATCATACAATGGGCCTCCTTTGACCCGTAGAAGCACGCCATCCTACTACTAACTATATTATACGGAAAACAAGTTTCTTAGTGACCTGTAAAGTCGTACTCTAATGCCTTAAAATCAGCTACGACCTGTTGTTCTCCAGTTTTGAAATCTGCAACTAGTTGCTTAACAGAACTCAACGTTTGTTCTGACAATTGCACAGCTCCTACAAAGTTTCCACCTGCGGCTTGCGAAGAAGCACTCTCTGCTAAAGTCGCTGTCTTTATTACATCGTAAAAAACTTGAGAAGCAACAACTACAGTCTGCGGTCCTAACTTACTCCAAGTTTCCTTGACAGCAGTGGCTACCTTCGCAGCACCGGTAAGAACTTCTCCGACTTTTGCACCTAAATGTGCAACTTCTTTGAAAAATCCACTAATAGAAAAACCCATTGAATATTTCCTCCATTTTAGATTTGACTGTTATACAAACCAACGGCTACGATCGGAATCCATTACATCAGAGTTATCCACACCGATTGTTTGAACTACTACTCTTCGCGGTCCTGGATCTTGTGCTAACTGTCTTTCTCTCTCATAGTTCAAATACTTCTTAGACTTCCTATCTTTCTTATCTTCTGGAGAATCTATATTCTTTACCGGAACTGTATTCTTTGGAGGCACGATATCTAGGATCGCAAAATGAAAAGAGTCATTCGCCATTCCGTAAGAAGCGAGTAGACTTTCTTCGTCTCTGGCTACGACTGTACTCTTCATCTCGTTTGTTGGTAAATCTGCGATTCCCATTTTTGACAATGTTTCGTTTAAATTCATTTTGTACTCCTAGTAACTTGACTGTCTTAACATTGCCAAATTCAACTACAACTAAATCTTGAGAATTATTGAAAGAGGGCTGCTGCTGACTCAACCGAAACTGTATTGTATTCTTCATCGTTAACCTCTATCATTGTTGGTAGAAGTCCGATACCTTTACCTAATGTATTTAGTTCGTTGTATGTATCACGCAATTGCTTCTTAGTAAATGAGTATCTTGAACACGCCCTCACTGCGTTCCAAGTGTTAAGAACGTCTACAGATTCTTCAGAAAGCTTTGCTGGCAATTGCTTTAAGAATTGCTCCATTTCTGTTTCTGCATTACGATAATTGGAAACTTGCATTACCGTTCTTTGAATTAGAACTGTTAACCTATTTGCATCTGATACAGGCCATTTCTTCACAATCAAATACAGCAAAGTTAACTGCACAAATTGATCGTGTGATTTTTCTTTACGTAATTCTAATTCAACTATTCGTTTAACCAAGTCACCTAGTGGTGCTGTTATTAAGACGGTCGCCATGGTACACTCTCACCGTGTTCGTAAGCTAGACTATAGTTCTTTCGTTTGAAAGATCTTTCCATTAAAGCTAATCGATCGGAAACAGCAGTTGCTACAATTTCTTTCCCGAGCTGCCTAAGTTGAATTTTCGCTTCTTCTACAGTTATCTTACCTTTGATCAACTGCAGAGTTATCGGATTGCAAGTTAACGAAGTAATCATTGGCTTTGAATTCATCCCATGCTTCTAATATGCAATGAGCTGTATCTGTTGTAAATATCTCTTCGCTTTGCTCTGGTATTACTCTAAGATGATTGGCTAAATCTTTCTTTGTCTTAAAATTATGTTCATGATTATGAACACAAGCATGAACAATTTCATGCATCTCTATTTCTTTTGTTTGATCTAGTCCATAATCTGTACAAACTGTTATTACTCTATCTTGAGTACCGTTATCGACTAACGGATAACTTACCGAAGAATTGGAGCAACCAGCAACAAGCAAATATACATAGAATCCTATTGTTATAATCATTTATACTTACTCGCTAATTCTTTCATAGCTGGGTGATTATCGAATCCCATATCTCTTGTCTGCTCAAAAGCTATCTCTCCGCGTTCGTAACCTTTATTCATTGATTTATCACCTTTATCCGTATTACCTTTAGCGTAGTGTTCGGCTGCTTCTTTAAAGTGTTCTTCCGCATCCCCATGCGTTTCGGCAGTTTCGCCGTGCTTAGAAAATGTTCGTTCTTTAGAACTTAATTTAGCATCTTGAGTTTCATGAAAAAATGCCATTCTAGAATGCCTAGATGCCATTTTGTAGGCATCTTTTTCGCTGTAACCTAATCCTGGTCTACGACCAGAACCAGGTCCGCCAGCAGACATGGTCTTCTGAGCTAACTTCATAGAATGTTCTGTTGCCTTGGTACTGATTGCTTGCACCTTGGTTGGAACACCTTGTTCTGCTTCTCCTACTGTAACTTTCTTGAGAGCCTGAGAAGCATTCTGATGATTACGACTTGCGTTCTGATGAGCTAGCTGTTTGTCTTGCGATTTGGTTGCCTTATTTGACATTCTATCATGATACTTTGCCATGCGGTCGTGGTAATCAACTAGGCCAACAATATTAGCTTTTCCTTTTTCGTCTCTAAAGCCTGGATGTCTATCTGGTTTCCCAAAAGCACCTGCAGATATATTAGTATATCTATTCAAATAATTCGATAAGTATTTGGCATTATTTCCGTTACCCTTAGTTTCACCATTTTGTCTATGAACCCAATCGCCATTACTTTTAACAGCTATATTATGCTGTCCTTTAGAGTAATTTGACCAAACACTATTACGACTATCACCATGCGAAAACTTAAAACCTTTATCAGATAAAAGCTTATGGATCTTAGCATCTGGTGGTTTTCTTCCACCTTCGGCTTTACGTCCGCTACCGGGACCGCCGGCGTGCAATATTCCGATCGCTATGCGAGTTCCATGAGTAATTAAATTAGATGCTGCAATCGCTTCGTTTAAATTTGCCATCTATCGTGCCTCGATTTCTTGAATAGAGAAACGAGCCTTTTTTCCATTCTTATGAGCTACTTCATGAATACCTTTTGAAAGAATAGCTGACACAGTTCCGTTTCCCATTCTTGTTCTTACTTTGCTTCCAATACTAAATTTTCCAGATGCTTTAATTTCTTTTTCATCATGCCATGTACTAGGATCTTCACGATCACCAGAACCATAAAATGCAAACGTCTTTCCAAACTTTGTTTTCTGACTTGTTGCTTTCGAAAGCTGCAAAGTTTGCCACTTGATAAAGTCATGTACATTAATCTTTTTCTTTGCTTCGTTAGCAACTATATTAGCTTCACGCACTGCATTGACATACTCACTTGCTTGCAAGCCGTTCGCCATTCCTACCGGAGGTTGCTGTCCTACTGGCCTATGAGTTCCTTCGGCTATGTCGTATAGATACATCCGGAGGGCGTCTTCTACATTAGTCATTGTACGGATTGGAGGATTATTAAGTTCCGACGTAGGAGCTCCGAATGTCACAAAGGTTTCTGGAGTAATAACTCCTGAACCTGGGCGTGTTCCTAACGTTCCTACATCAGGATTATTCACCTTATCATACGTCATTGATTGTGACATTGTTCGTACATAGTTAATAGTTCCTGCGTTTGGCATAATCGGCATTCCGACTTCTGCACTTATTAATGCTTCTGCCGTTTTAGCTTTTGTTCCTGCTGTTGATGTTGTCCCTTTTGGAACTTCTGAATATTCTTCGTAAACTCTAACAGGTTTTCCGGCTAAAGCTACATCACGAGAAACAACATCTACAACATAAGCTTGCTTGTATAGATTAGCATTGCGTGTAAATACAAAGTAATTTTCAAATGGATAAACATCACGAATCCAAGCGTAACTTCCAGGAGTGCAATCTAATTGCCCAGAACTATTGGAAGGAAACTGCTTAGCTAAAAGCACACGTAGCTTTTCTTGCAGATCATTTAAACTGATAGCATCGTCGGCTTGTATACTTAATTTTTTAATAGCTTTATCTCCAAGCCATACATTACAAAAGATTTCTTCGTTTGCTTTTAAATTCTCAACTAAATTATGGCCTCTCTTAATGTATAGCTTAGGCACAAAACCACTGAATGTTTTTCCAATCTGATCTACATTGATATCTAGTACAATAGCATCTCCGTCTTGCTTAGCTGAAGCAGATAGAGCAATCTTTCTAACTGGAAACTTGACCAAATAAAAACTATTACTCGCACTTGCTTTCAGTTGCAATTCTTTAGGAGTCTTGTAACATTGAATTCTTTTCGGAGTCTTCTTACGAGTTTTTTCCAATTCTAATGTTCCTAATGTGGCAGCTAAATTAGCCATCCCTTTTCCTCACAACACATATAGACAAGATTCTTATATAATCAAGCTCATTAAACAATCGCAACCTATATGAGCTAAAGGTCCTAAATCTCCTGATGGAAAAGCTTCATCTACTGGAATAGGACCTTCATCTTCGTTTTCTAAACAAAGTTCACAAGAGTTTTCATTCTGCGTATACCAAGCTTTCTTAACACCGTGCCTTAAACCCCAACCTCTTCTTCTAGATTCAAAGAATATTCTAGGACCTTGATCGTCGGCTATTCTTCTACTTCGTTCTTTAGAAGTAGCTACTTTCTTTCCCATAGCTGCTTCTAGTAAACCAAAAGTTATTCCTGTAGTTCTTATTATCTGAGAAGAAGCAACAAAAGCTTTTTGCCTAACATCAAGCATTAATTGTACTTCGAAACCAGTAGGGGCTTTATAATTACCAATCTCTTCTAAAGATTTCTTAAAAGAAATACGAGCTATAGTTTGCAAACGATTAGTCAGAATATTCTGAATTAGATTCTTCGATTGCTCTAGTGAAGTCGTGGATGGCTCTACTCCATCGTATTGCTGTAATTCTTTATGGATTTCAAGAGCAATACCGTCCATCTCACGACTTACTAGAACATCCTTCCACGGATTAACAGTTAGTTTCATTTTAGTCTGCCGAAAGAGCTTCCTTGATTGCACCTATTGCTGCTAATACAACTCCTGTCCATTTAGCTGTTGGATAGTCTTTGGCTATTGCAGCAACTATAACACCGACAATAGCCAAACCACGTAATGTACTTTTCGGACTGCTAACAATATTCTTGACCAACTGAATAGCTGCTGGTGTTGGCGGTGGATCGTGTGGCAATGGAGCTGGATCATTTGGATCGCGCCTATTGATTGGTTGATTAGGTGTCGACATACTAGTGCCTCGTTATAGCTGGAACATTTGAGTCTAAACGCGGCGTTGTGGCTTTGTCTACAATATGACTAACCTGTTTTTCTTCAGCTATATCTTTACCTCTTACTTCTCTAGCTCCATAATAAACCGTCAACCCTGCTAGCAAAGTAATAATCAACCATTTTATCAATCGCAGATTAGAGTTTATGGAATACATTACAGTTTTCAACCCAGGAGTTTTTTCATCTCCTACAAGTATCAAACTCATATCTTGTAAATCCGTTTTTAATCTTGATACCTCTAATTTAGTAGCAGTGTTGTCTTTGGTAAGTTCGGCAATTTCGTTCTTTAAGTCCCTCCAGTCGTCACTGCTTATGTTTACGGTAGTCATTTGTATCCCAAGGTATAATTTCTAAAATATATCTATTGTGTATATTCTACTGTCACGTTTCCTATTGTTGGATTGGTACCACAACCAGATCCTGCTGCATGTTGTGCCCACCAAACAGTACCACTTGCAAAAGTTAAAGTACCGGTCGGTGCTGCGTCGACTGTGGATGTACTATTAGCTACGTTTACGCAAGCAGAACTTCCTGGTGTGCTTGCTTGTCCAAAACAAATCTGAGGGGCTGTAGAACATCCAACTGCCTGTGTTGTTACTCTTGCTGTTATTCTTGTTATTGTTATTGCGGCACTTGGATTGTACGGCTGAAAATTAAAACTACCTGTTGCGGATGCTCCGTCCCATCCTGAAAGTGTTCGATATGCGTTAGTTGCTGTTGCGGTTGGCGATGGACTCCATTTACCTGTACCTGGATCGTGCCAAAGTGTTATCGGTCTTCCTACTGTAGCTGTTACTGTGGATGAAAGATTTATATTGCCACTAGTTCCTAAAACAAATGCACCATCAGGAATTAGCGTCACAAAACAACCGGCATTAGATATTGGGCAACCTGTCGGAACAGTGATTGTGTTTATAGTTGCTGTTCCTGTTACGTGATGTTCACCTAATGTTGGTGCGATAGTTGAAGCTGATGTTATCGATGTTCCTATTGCAACATACGGCATTCCTTGCGCAGCAAAACCGCCGCCTAAAATAGTTCCGCCAACTTCGAATTGAATACCGCCACTTGCTCTAAGTTGCGTATCTGAACCTGATTTGAGAAGTGCACCGGTTCCTGAAAGTCTATAAACCGCATCTGAATTTATATCACCGTGAACATCGATTGGAAAACCTGGAGAAAGCTTTCCACCGAACCCGACATTAGCACCGAAGATTGCGCTGTTTCCACTGCAACCTCCGAAATAACCTAACCATTCGTTAGTAAGACAAATAGGCTGCGTTCCAACTAATACTCCAAGACTATTCGAACCTAAACCTATCAAAGCCTCATCGAAAGCTGTCCACTTACCAGCAGCGCCTCCGGTTGGCGTATAAGTATTTCCAAAGTAGTAATCGTAGCTTGGTTGAATACCCATGTTAGCAATTTGAAAACTTCCATAACCTAAAGTTATAGTTGCAGAAGTCTGCGAACCTGGATAATTTGATGTCATTGTTAAAATGCAGCTGCTAGAAGTGCAGGCTACACCGTTAGGCCATTGCAGATAAAAATAGCAAGGGGATCCACTTGTGCATCCTACTCCGTCAACAATATAACCACCTAAGTCATCCCATTTACTTGATGCATCTATTGGGAATGTAATAGTGGCTGCTGTACTTGTCCCGCTAGCTGTTGCTGGCTGCGACATCGTTATTGATGTTGTTCCACCGCCTGCTGTAATTACAGTATTAGCAGGAACATTAGCTGATGTAATTACCTGACCATTTATTGTTCCGACACCTGTACCTAGCACTGCACTGTAACTTCCAGCACTAGTTGTGATTGTCGTTGTTACAATAGGAACCGTAATTGTATTTGTGCTAGCTGCTACTGTTCCTGTAAAGCTATATGTATGACCGTTGTTAGCTATATCAGAATCATGAACACGAGCATTATAGCAAGTATCATTCTGAATTAAGGCATAGCCGCTACCTGCAATCCCGAGAGTACCTTGATAATCGTAACCTACAGCATACTGACAATGAATTGCCGGCGTCGGCGGAGCTATATTAGCAACAGCATTTACACCAGCTTCGATATGAAAATCATTTCCAAATGTTAAATTACGTGGCTTGTTAGTTCCAGTTGTATTCTGATGTTGCTGATCGTAAGTTGTAATATCTAAAGCTTCACCGTCAGAGAAAACAAGATTTGCACCGCTAAATCCTAAATCGTTGGTTTCATCTGCACCTAAAGAGTTTTGGTTTGGGGACCCAGCGATTGCCATTGCTGCTTGACCTGTAAGATAATCGCCTGTAGACCATGCGTATATTCCACTCAACGTACTTTCACGCACGAATGTATAGTGATCTGTTAGTGCAGAAGAGTTTACATTATATCCACCAAATAAAAAACAAGTACCGACAATCGAATTGCATTGCAAGTTATCATAACGTTCGTGATCGTGACCGTAAATCTGAAAACCTGTAACGCCAGTAAGACCTCGACCTAAACCATTATTCGATTGATCTACAATCGTGATATTGTAAAGTGCAGCACCTGTATTCTGTCCTGTTGGCATTGTTAGAGCATTTGGATTTCTTACCAACGAAACAACCGGCACACTCATCTGGGCATAGAATTTTGTACTCCACGATCCAGAAACATTAAATGCGATAGGATACTGCGAAGTAACAGTTGCATTCTGCGATAGAGTAAGCTGACGTCCACCTAAACCTGCACCCCACGAACATGTTGCTGGTACATCTGAAACACTGCTGATTGTTGTTCCGCCTGGAATACCTGCACTGTTTGATGTGACACCTAAAACATTTCCACCTACCAAACCTTTGCCGGGATTTACTGCGCAAACAGTAGCTGTTGGAGGGCTACCTTGAACCATACCTGTAAAACTAATACCTGGATTTAAAGCTAGCGTTATATTACCACCAGCTACTGAAGCGACAACATTTTCTGCAGGTAAGCCTATGCCTCCAATATTCATTCCTGCCGTTAAAGCAGGACCTGTTACACCAGAAACAGTTGCACTCAGACTTCCTGCTGTTACATTCAGTGTTCCTGTTGTTCTTGCTGCTCCCCAAACACCCGGTACTGTAGCTGCGGTGTTATTCTGTGGCTTGACTATACAATTTCTAAATGTTACAGGCCTATCGATAACTATCGGAGTAATAATTGAATATATCTGACTCGGATCGCATTCTACAATGCTCGGTAAAAGCAATGGAGCATTAGCTATAGCAGCATTCGTCCAAGCTCCCATGTCTTGATTCCCGCCGACTGGACACCACGCAGCTGGACTGGAACTTCCACAACCATTAGGATGATAAACACCACCAATCGAAGAAGCAAGAATCGATGGAGCTGTAAATATGCTTGTTAGATTACATTGACCTGGTGGCGAAGTATTAGCGCAGTTAGGGCCTGGTGCTCCTGGCACTGCGACATAGTTTACACCTGTATTATGCAAAACACTAGCAGCTGTTCCTACGTTGAAAGATGTGCCGGCAATTATCCATTGATCAGTAACTAATGTATTACCTGACTGATCTGTAAATTTCACATTGTAAGGAATACCTGAAAGCGGATTACCAGGTACTTGACCTGGATTAAGGCAATCAGCACCCCATACTTTCGGAGTACCTTGCATTACTCCATTATTTACCAAAATCGGAATTTGCACATTTGGCAAAACATAAAGCGGACCTCCGCATCCATTTGTTCCTACAACAATTCCTGGCTGAGACAAAGACAACCAAAGCGTTCCAGTAAAAAGCTGATTATTCGCCGTAACTGTTCCTGTTAAAGTAGTATTCGGCGTTTGTGCATCTACTGTACCTATATAACAAATTATAAAGAGCAAAAAGAGTAGAACTCTTTTCATTAGCGATCCCGTTCTCTAAATACTAAATAATCTTTTATTTTCCAATAGCAATCCAGTAGGCTTCTGTTCCACTACCGTTGTTGTTCACAACAAAACCTGATGTCGAAACATTGCTGACATAAGTAATTCTATCTGTCGGACCGAACGTTGAAGCTGTTAGTGAATATACCGAAGATGAAAATGGCACATTATAAGAAACCGAAAGAGTACCGGCACCGCCAGTTAAACCACTTGTCAAACCCCACTGCATCATTATCCCACCCGGCAAATAAGAGCAGGATGATCCTAAATAACTTCCACATGGATTAGAAGCAGTGCTTACACTTGAAACTCTACCTTTTGCATCTACAGTAACAGAAGTCGGATTAGTATATGTTCCAGCAGTTCCTACATTCGGTAATCCTACATTTGTAACACTAGAACCATTTGCCGCTGATAATGAAGAATCGAAATTCAAAGCTGGCTGTTGAGTTAACGGCGTTCCATTTGCTTGCATTGTTTGATATTCTAATGTTGGCGTTCCTGTAATTTGCGAATAACTATAATCTCCGGTTGTCGGAGCTACTGCTCCTGATCTACCATTGAATGTTGAAACACCAGCAGATGGAGAACTGCAATTGGCATTTCCATTAGCTTGAATACCTGTTGCAAAACTGTTGGCTCCTGCACATTGACTCGGTGTTGCTGATAATTGCGAAGCTGTTAATCCTGTCGTTACACCGTTAAAATTTACCGTACCGTTAAACGTAAACGAAGTACCTACTGGCTGTGTAACCGTTTGACTTGCAGATGGTGCGGCTATAATCGGCGAAGGAACTGAAACAACAACCGGACCTCCGAAATTCGATGAAACCATGTTACCAATATCTATCGTGTTGTTGAAAGAAACTGGAAAGTACCAATTATCTTGAACTGTTGCTGTGTTGTTTCCTTTCTTGAATATCTGAGCGTAATATGGAATTGATGGCTTCAAACAAGGCGTTGGAATAAATGATGCAGCTGTTGGCTGAACAACACCATTTATTACATTTATTTTCGTTGGACTATTTCCTACCAGTGTCGGCGTTGCTGTACATATATCTAGCACAGATGCTTTCGTTAACTGCACTTGAATATAGCCATTAAATGGAGTTCCATCTTGATACTTAATCGTTCCTGTCAGACTCTGATTTGGCGATTGAGCATGTAGAAAAGCTGGAAGTAAAAACAACCATAGCCACTTCTTTAAGCGCACAATGCTAATCCTTCTTTAGCCTGCATGGCTACTTCGACTAGATGATCTATGCTTTTCTGCACTGATTCTTTTTCTTTACTATCAACATCTGAAAGACTTACTACATAAGATTTCATTAACGAAAGATCTGTAGCTAATGCTTTAGCATTCGGCACCACACCTTGTAAAATGAATTCTTGCAGAGTTTTCAATTGTAGATTTTTCTCTGCATTCTGTTCCTTTACCAGATTATAAAATTTCTTTACCAAAGCCCAACCTGCTATTGTTGGACCATATGTTTCTAAATTAGTACTCACCAATTGATAGGCCATTATCACCTCAAATGCTTTGGTGCACGTTCCCACTTATGCGATTTATCGACATCGAAATCATTCTTTGTCTTTGGAAAATTCTCTGGAAGTCCTTTAGCATCTTTAGGATTTATATTAAGATGCTTTCCTAATGAAGCTAAGTCTGTTCCTACTTTTGTCATAGATGAAACTCGAAACGACCCTACACCTTTCTTTATATAGATATCGTTTGCGTTGTTTCGATTATCTATCACTACAGTGTAAAGCTCTCCACCTGTCTTTTTCGCCCATGCTTCTTTACGAGGCTGAGCACCGTGATTTATTGTAATCTTATCGTTTGTCTGTGTAAGTAATGTCTTTACTTCTAAACCAATCAAACGATTTCCATTTCTCACAATAACATCTAAAGCTTCAGAATCATTGTAAGATTTTCCACCTATCACATTGGCAAGTAGCTGCTCGTTCTGCTCTGCTCTTTGCTGTAAAGGTGCATCCATAATCTTATAGCTGCGCATTGCACGTGCCATCTTTTTAGTAAGTTCTACAGGAGCACCTTGCTTTGCTGTACGGCCTTGCTTGTAAGCTCCCTTTGTACTCGACCTTCTGCCTTTAGGTGCTGGCTTTGGTTTGCGACCGTAAGGATGTCGACCGCTACCGGGGCCGCCACCTAACAAACGTAATTGATTAGCATTGTGCTTTGCTACAAAATGCTTTTCATCTTCTGTTTGTTCATGCCACGGTTTGGCAAGTATCTTCTTCAATCGGTTCTGTATTTGCTTATCTGTAGAACTCTTCTTCTTTCGTCCTGAACCGGGACCTCCACTATGAATTTCTAGATCTGCAAACTTACCTGCTCCGTACATACGATTCATATGAGAATCTAAAGCAGCCATTCCGTGACCTTGCCTTGTCTGCAGTTTACCAAAGCGATCTTTAAAATAGTGACTCCATATTTGAGTACCAGGATCGTAAGTTGCAATCGCTTTCTCTGAAAGATTCTTATAGATACTTGCTTTGTTTTTATTGCTTCCACCAAATTCGAAACCGTGATGTGACATTACTTCCATTACAGTAGCATAAGCATAAGGATGTCTACCAGAACCAGGACCGCCTGCTTCTAGTTGCTCTTGTGGAGGTCTGGTTCCTTTCCATGGTGCATCTTTGTCACGAACTGATATCTTGAATTTACCTAAGCCAGAATCCTCTGCTGCACGATTTGGAAAACGTTCCTGTAACGAACCCTTACGACCTTTTTCTTTTGCTAGATATACAGGAATATTCTTTTGCTTCTTAACTCCAAGAGAATCTCGTACAGAAACCCAATGCTTAGCTTCTTCAGAGTTATTATGTGCTTGCGCATCTAAGAAACGCTTGTGAGCAATTACCCAAGCTAACTTTGCATTTCCATCTGTCTGCTGTAAAAGCAGTTTCTTGGAATCTTTCGTCGAACCGTAAGGATGTCTACCAGAACCAGGACCGCCTGCTGCTACTTCTGGACTAAGAAGCTTTCCTGTATTCTTTTCTACTGCACGAGCACGATCGTCGTAACAGAAAACCATATCTGGATCTTTACTATTTGTAACTTCTAACTTCTGTCCAACATACTTTTCACACCAATCTTC
>PRDT01000046.1 GCA_003173995.1 Candidatus Levyibacteriota bacterium
GTGAGTGATGCAAAAAGAGCTGAGAAAAATCTGCCAATAAGATTGATATTACCCCAAGTTGCAAGCCAATTGGGTGACTGAGTTAACCAAACAAGTAAGTCACCAGCTGCACGATAAAGATAGATAGAAAAGCCTCCATACGCAAAAAAGTGAGGATTCAGTTGACTCAAAAATTTTATTTGCCCAACAGCATTTGCAATATTTCGCTCATCTGGATGGAATGTAAGTCCTTGATCCCAATTGAGATTATAAAATCTGAAAAGAATGCTAATGCCAAAAAGAACTCCCAAAACAAGGAGGGTCTCAATATGCTCTCTTTTTATTTTATGGAGTTTCTGTAATATGGTGGGAAATTTTTTCCCCAAGTTCCACCGCATAATTTGTCCCCCTATCCCATGGGTATACTTGTTGCATGTTGGCGAGATAGACATTTGGTAGTGGGGTATCAAATGATGGGACATCTTTTGAATAATTAATTGGAATAATTGGCTGAGCAAATGGAACACTAAATTTAGTAACCCCAATAAGAGATTTTTTATATGTTGGATTTATTTTTGATAACAGTGGATCAAATTCTTTCAATAATTCTTCAGCAGTTAAAGAAAAGTATTTGTGCTCTTTTGGTAAATAGTTGCCAAGATAAATAAGGTGCTCATTATTATAATGTTTTTTATCCATAAAATTTGTATGTTCAACAATTGCTAATACTGGAGCCTTGGTGTCACAGACATTTAACCAATAGGTATTATCAGCAAAGAATGGTTCTTTCAGTCGCATTACAACAACAACTGCGCCAATGCCTTGGAGTTTTATCAAGCTTTTCTTATAGTCATCAGGAAGTGATGGAGCGATTTTCAAAAATGCAAAAGAAGGCAAGGTAACAATAACTTTATCAAATGTTCCGTGCTTACCTAAGTCTACTTTTTCATCACCTGATGTGAGCTGTTCGATATCTGCGTTATAGATAATTTTTCCACCATTTTTCTCAACAGTGTGGGCAAGAGCCTCAACAAATCGCAAAAAACCTCCTTCAGGATAGGCAAGAGATGGTGTCCTCTTGGTCACTCTCGCCCAAAACCATGCAAGGGAGATATCGGGAGTAAAACTGCCAAATTTATTACGAAGAAGAGGCTCCCAAAGAATACGATATGGTTTTTCTCCCATTGCCTTTGGTAAGATGCTTGCTGCAGTATATTTCTCAAGAGGCTTCCAATAGGGGTTATAGCGAAGAAGTGCTAAAGCACCTGCCATACGAATTCTTTCAAAGAGAGACAATTTTGGGAAAGTGAGAATAGTAGTTGGAGAATCAAGTTGGAAAATTTCATTATCAATAAGTGATGAAGTCTTTGGTCTTTTAATAATGACGGGATAATTAAGTTCTTTTGCCAAATCCAAAACAGCCTTATCATTGGTAAACCAATGATGATAGAAAGCTTCAAGCGTCCATCCCCATTCTTTTTCTTTATATCCAATTGCAAGGCCCCCTGGCTTACTATCTCTCTCAAAGACGGTAACAGTGTGTCCTTTTTTCAATAAGTCATATGCTGCAGTAAGACCGGTAAATCCGGCTCCTATAATTGCTATATTCATAACGTTGCTCCTCTTGTAAGCAAGAATAATATAATACCAACAACAGTAGTTACAATACCAGTGGCTCCTGCGATAACAACAGTATTGCTTCCTGTTGGAGGAAGTGGAGAAGGTCTAACACTTGGAGTGGGTGTTGCAGTAATGGTCAGTCCACCTTTTGTTTGCTGCACAATTGTTGGGGTAGCAGTTGGGGCTACTGGCTTTTGGGTTGGTGTTGGTGTTGGTGCATTTGGTTTTTTTGTTGGTGTTGGCGTTGCAGGCCTCGTTGTTGGTTTGGCTGATGGTGTTGCCGTCTGATCGACTTCTGTTCCTGCTGCATAGACAGTAAAGGATTGTTTGATAGTGTGTAAAATACCAAATTGATCAGCTGTTGTTATGGAAATAGTATGTTGACCAGGCGAGAGAGGCTTATCCGGTCGATAAATCCAGCTTCCTGCACCATTTGCTGTAACTTGCGTTTTGATGGCATCGTCTGAATGAATTTCAATACTCACTGTTCCGTTTGGTTGGGCTGTCCCTTTAAACTGTGGTTGTTGATCACTAAAGCTTTGATCTGATTGAGGTGTAATAATCTTTGGCGTTGCAACAAGAGAATTATCTATTGGAAAATCAGGAAATGCACTTTCTTGTGCCGATCCGGATGCAATAGGGCTGATACTTATGGTAAAGTCATAGTCTTGTGAAAGATTAATAAGTGGTACTGGATTACTTGCTCCAGCAATTGCTGTTACATGAGATGTTGATGTTGGATCTATGGCAAGAATTTGTAATGTTGTGTTGGGATTAATTGGATATAAAGATTTTAAGTCATTACTTCGCATAAGATTGAGAGGCAGAATATAAAGTCCTGACGACTTCAAAAGTGTTGACAGTGTTTGACCATTGTGTGCTGTTACATAAATAATTGCCTCATCTGGCTTTTGTCCATCTGCCCCAACAAGCCGTCCAGCAAGAGGGATTTGAGAGGATGGTGGTGCGTCAATTTTGGGACCTGTTGTCACGGTAAACGTAGTACCATTATTTAAAAATGTTGTTGTGCCGGAAAGAATAGAGAATTCATAGGCTGTTTCGGGTTTTAGGTCATGTGCTGAAATACTGTGAATATTGTATTGCTTTGGAACCCCACCTTCTTGATCTCTCTCATCAAGGACTGTTTGGGGATTATCTTTTCCTAATGAAAGAGTACCAATAACGCTTGCGTCTGTTTGATAGGTAACAGTAAATGAGGTATCGGTAATATTTGTGATGCGAATATTCTGTGGAGTTTCAGATGGTGCAGCATGACCGAAAAGATTAGTCTCTGTCTGAACTAAGTATGTAGTCACTCCCACACCAACAACAAGCAAAAATATTGCAAATATTGATGGGATTTTTATATTCCAAAATGGGTGTTTCATTGTGTTGATGCTCCTCCCGATGCTTGTTTGGCGGATTCAGATGAAATTGGTTGCACTGGAGTTATTGGCAATGGTGTTGGCGATGGAGTTATACTCGGAATGATGGTTATAGCAACAACAGGGGTAACCTTTTGTCTTTTCTTCAGGATGTCAAAGGTTGTTTGATCAAATGTCTTGGCAATTGGATTTAGCTCTTGTCCAACAGTATCTGTAATTGTTGAAGTAAGCGAATGGTGAAGGATATTGAAGATAATCCATATCACAACCAAAATACTTGATGAGATAAGTAAAAATAATAAATCTTTTTGTTTCATAGACTATCCTTTAAAAAATGCTTTTCCTCGTATATCTATTCGGTAAGGATCTGTTGGCTTAACGCCTTCATGCATGGTGATAGATTCAATTGTTACCAAACGGCTACTTCCAGTGAGATCTACTAGAAAATGAGACAAATTACTGTAGGATCCTGATCCGTCTATTGTAAAGGTATAAGTAATATATTTGCTAGTTACGGTTTGTTGTGAGAGATCTACAGGAAGAGTTTGCACTCGTTCGATTGCTATTGCGTTAGAATTACCAATTGATTGGACTTGTCCTAAGAATGTTGCAATATCAGGACTTTGCGGGATAGCAGCATAAACACTATCCAAATCATTTTTAATTCGTGCATAGGACTCCTGAAGATAGGAAAGATTAGAAATTTTGGTTTGGAGTGTCTCGTGAACATATTCACTATCTGTAATCTGTTTTTTAAGATCAGCAATAGTTGAGAATGTTGGATTTATAGCAAAAAATCCAAAAAATGTAATGGTAAAAAGAGTCAAGATAAGTGTTGTAAAGGATTGAACCTTTTTCTGCTTGAGAGCAGGCATAAGTCCAACAAGGTACCTTTCCGTAATTTGTGGAGGGATAAATTTTCTGTTTAGCTGAAATTTTTTCATAATAATTTACCTTTATTTACCTTAAAAGTTGCGGTGATGCTGACATCGATTGTCGCTGTTGTGGTTCGATTTTCAATCTTATCAACGCTCACACTTGCCACCAATGGATATTCCTTTAATTTGGTGACAAGATCACTAATGGGTTGGATAGATTGGGTTGATCCTTCAATTTTTACATTGTCAATTGCAAAGGAAATATCACTCACAGCAAAGGTAGGAGGAATAAATCCAATAATATTTTTAAATTCTGTTGTGGTTTGGCTACTCTCATTCATAATTTGTTTGGAAAGAGCGAGTCTATCTTGTAAGTTACGAAAGGTATCCTCATTATTTTTGAGAAGTTTGACCACAGCTTGTTCTTGTGCAATACGATCATGCAAATCTACGAGAGATCTATCAAGGGAGAAGCGATAGAGGAATGCACTTAAAGCTACAGCCTCGGTCAAAATAATGACAACACGGCCTGCGTTTAAGGCCCAAACAATAAAGCGGTCGACAAATGACTCACCACGGCCTTTTGCAAGGTTAATGTTTATCCCCGGAACTTTTTGCATGCTAATTTTAGTCTATGGGTTTTTGAGGTATTTGTCAAAGAGATTGGAGCCTAAAAAAGGGACTTATTTTTTCTTTGGAGCTGCTGCTTTTTTTGCTTTTGCAGGGGCTTTTTTTGCAGTCTCTTTTGGAGCTGCTTTTTCTGCCTTTGGAGCTGACTTTGGTAATTGTGCTGCCAAAGAAGATTTCAGATGTGCTGCCTTATTTTTGTGCATTAAGTGCTTCTTAACTGCTTTATCTGCAGCTTTTTGTACTTCCCGAAAAGTTTTTTCTGTAGGATTTTTTCGCGCAGCTTTAATAAGTGCTTTTAAGTTATCTTTTACCTTTTCATTTTGCACTTCTCGCTTGCGGTCTTGTCGTAATTTTTTCTTTGCTGATTTTATGACTGGCATAGCGGTATTTTACCATGATATACTGTAAACCGCAACTACAAAAAGCATTCAGTTGTTAAAATATATGCCCAAAAATTTCCTGCAAAAAGGTCTATCACTTCTTCTCAAACAACAAACAAATATCCTCTCTGCAGCCTTCATTATTATGGCTACGGTTATTTTCTCTCAGCTTTTAGGACTTGTCAGACAAAGACTCTTAGTAGGTATATTTGGTGCATCTAATACACTCGGTGTTTACCTCGCATCAGCAAGGCTTCCTGATTTTCTATTTCAAATTATTATTGCAGGTGCTCTCTCTAGTGCATTTATTCCTGTTTTCTCAGATTATTTAGTTAAAGAGAAAGAAAAAGAAGGATATACTTTTGCGTCTAATTTACTTACCATTGGTCTTTCTATTTTTCTTCTTATTTCAGTTATTCTTTTTATTTTCGCAGAATTTTTCTCACACCTTATTGCACCAGGATTTAGTCCGTCTGAGATAAGTCTTATGGCAAATTTGATGAGAATTGTTCTTATTGGAGAAATGCTTTTTATTATTGGTAGTTTTTTCTCGGCAATGCTTCAGTCGTACAATCATTTTCTCATCCCAGGAATTGCCTCAGCGATGTATAACCTTGGAATGATTATCGGTATCGTTGCTTTGTTTCCCTTTATTGGTATTTATGCGCCGGCAGTTGGTGTTATTTTGGGAGCATTTATTTTTGTTGTGTTACAAATTCCACTTATTCGAAAAGTAGGATTCAGGTTTCATTTCCAGAAAAGTGTTGCCAAGTCGGGCATTATAGAGGTGTTTCACCTTATGTGGCCTCGAACACTTTCACTTGCTATTTTTCAGGTTGGGACACTGATTACCGTCACATTGATTTCTTTTTTACAAGATCCTGGGAGAAATTATGTAATTTTTGACTATGCACAGACCCTTGCTTTCGCGCCAGTTGTCCTTTTTGGCCAAACGATTGCACAAGCTGCATTTCCTGTCCTTTCTCGTCAAAAAGGAAATATGACTGAATTTAAGGAGACATTTTTGACAAGCTTTTTCCAAATGTTGTATTTAGTCATGCCATTTTCAGTCTTGCTCGTAGTCCTTCGTATTCCAATTGTCAGACTTATTTACGGAGCATCGCTTTTTGACTGGCAAGCAACAGTCCTGACCGGGCGAACACTTGCCCTTTTTTCAATCTCTCTCTTTGCGCAGGCTCTTGTGTATCTTATTTCTCGAGGATTTTATGCACTGCATGATACAAGGACACCACTTATTGTCGGAGCGGTCACGACTGGTGTTATGGTTGCGGCAGGAGCATTTTCTATTTTTGCTC
>PRDT01000092.1 GCA_003173995.1 Candidatus Levyibacteriota bacterium
ATTGGAGGAGCACTTGTTATTAAGTGTCTTCTTATTTTCTCAAGGAGTAAATTTGACGGTGCTCATCAATTTGTTTTACAAGTCAATGAGCCTTCAGATAATAAAACAGCGTTTTATATTTTTGCTCCGGATACCAAGTCTATTACCACTCTTACGGTGAATAGTCTACCATCAAGTACAGCTGCTGCACGTTTGCTTCAAATCCCAGCCGATGGTCAGATAACAACGTATCAGCCAACAGATCCCAAAGAAGTTGGGAAGGATTTATTATTACATTTCTCGTCCCTTCGTCCATCTCTTACCATTTTTGATGCTGCTAACCTTTTCTTTTATTCCTTTGGTGTATCAGCAAATAATGTTATGGGAAAAGAAGTGACATATCCACTAGATGCATCATCTCAAAAAGTAGTAACTCAGTTACTTACCGATCAAGCCTTGTATAGAGAAGGGAATAGTGTTAGTGTCGTCAATGCAGCTGGTATCTCTGGTTTGGGTACGCAAGTTGCCAATTTGTTGTCTCATATGGGAGCAAATGTTGTCTCGGTAACAACAGCAGATAAAGAACAAGATAATTCAAGTATTAGTTATATTGGTCAACAGACATATACAGTCAAGCGTTTACAAAAAGTGTTACACTTTCCATTAAGTAAAATGACTACCTCTGGGCTTTCTGATATTGTCATAACCGTTGGGACAAAGGATGCATCACATTTTTCATTATGATAATCTTCGTTATTATTTTTATTGCGGTGCTCTCAGTAGCACTTTCGTTTTGGTCACTGAAGCGTGAGATGAAAAAGACCAAACATGAAGAAAAGGTACAAGAGGAATTGGCAAAAGGAAAAGTTATTTTTTATGATGCTTCTTCGTCCTCTTCCTCTGAGGCTTGAACTTTATTTTTTGTTGAGGAAGAGATTGCTAAATGGGTTTTGTCTCCTACTAAGAATGAAGGTTGGTTTTTGAATTTACTTACTCTTTTTACTTCTCTTATAAAGATAACTACATCATTTTCTGTTGCAGACTTAACATATGCAGCATATTGATTGCCCCCCTCTAAGAATTTGATAAGCCTTCGACTAATATCATCGGGAAGCATACCAATATATTGCTTTTGCTCCTCGAGGACAAATATTTTTGATCTTTTGATAGAAAGAGTAAGGAGTTGACCGAGTTGGAGTGTTTTCACAATTTGCTTTGGAGCGGTATTAACTAAAGTGACAATTTTTGTTTTGCCACTTTCTTCCAAAAACATATTAGTTGCAATATGAAGAGATGCTTTGGTAGGAGAAGTCCCACCGGTCAATTTCTTTAAATTTTTCAACGCAATTGGATTGGCGGGGTCGATATCGAGTACCTTTTGATATGTATCCTTTGCTTCTTTGGCTTTTCCAAGAATATTGAAGGCAAATGCAAGGCGATTTAATGTATCAATATCTTTTGGATCTTCTTTAAGAATTTCATTATTCAATTGAATAGCTTTTTCCCAATCTCCAGTAAGTGCGATTTGAATAGCTTGCGATTTGAGTGGTATCATGCGGTTAATAATTGAAAAAGTGTACTACGATTTATTGCAAAAGTCAAGGCAAAAGCAGTATAATAGGTGAACATAATATTACTTCTATGAGCGGACATTCCAAATGGGCAACAATCAAAAGACAAAAGGGTGCAAATGACGCAAAGCGTGGTGCACTTTTTACCAAGCTTTCCAAAGCCATTACTATTGCTGTACAGCAAGGTGGCGGCGTTGGTGATCCCTCCCAGAATTTTAGACTTCGCTTAGCAGTTGATTCTGCCCGTGCATCCAACATGCCAAAAGAAAATATTCAACGTGCTATCGATCGTGCAGCAGGGAAGAGTGGAGTAACGCTTGAGGAAGTTGTTTATGAAGGTTTTGCTCCAGGAGGTGTCGCTATTGTCGTTGAGGCCGCAACAGATAATAAAAATCGTACCACTGGGGAAGTACAAAATGTGTTCAATAAGAATGGGGGAAATATGGGTCAACCTGGTAGTGTCTCGTATATGTTTGTCCAGAAAGGACAAATTATTTTGCCAAAGAATGGAAAAAGTGTTGATGATATTTTTTTGGATGCAGCAGATAGTGGTGCAGAAGATATTGAAGAAGTTGGGGAAGAGGTTTTTATCTACACCAATCCAACAGACCTCGGGAAGGTGAGAGATGCACTTTCAGGGAAGTCTTACCAGCTTTCAGAAATGCAAATTGTCCGAAAACCTACCATGCCAGCAGAAGTTGCAGATGATGTAGCAGAAAAGACAATGGAATTTATTGAAAAATTAGAAGATTTGGACGACGTACAAAACGTTTATTCAACATTGGTATAATACTATTACCAACACATGTTTCGTATTTTCTCATCACTGTGGGACAGGTTTTTTAACCCATTACAAATAGGGAAGAGAAAGCAGAGACAACCACTCTTTACTATTTCAAAAAGACAACGGTTTGTTATTTCTGTGTTTCTTCTCTCAGGGTTACTCTTTGTTGCGGAATATATTTTCCCAGGATACACAGTTGCTATTGCGTTTGCTCTCGCACTACTTACAGACATTTTTCTTTTTATCTCACTCTATTCTGATCTTCGGGAAAATTTTACTCCTCAAGCGTTAGTATTACCATTTTTCTGTAGTCTCGCATTTGGTCTTTTTTACTTTTTGACACCAGCTCGTCTTATCTCACACGTCGTCATTACACTTTTGTATGCTATCGCAATGTATTCTCTCTTCTTGAGTGAGAATATTTTTCTTGTCGCATCCTCTCGGACAATTGCTCTTATTAATAGTGCTCGCATCGTTACTTTTGTTATTACTCTTATCTCGTATTTTTTCTTATCAAATATTATTTTTTCTTTGAGATTTAATATTCTGCCGACAATTGCGATATTTTTATTTGTCTCTGCATGTTTTGCGTATCATGCATTGTGGACATATACACTTGAAAAAGCACTGACAAAAGAATTGACACTTTGGGTTACCGTATTGGCTGTTTGTATTTTTGAAATTGGAACAGTCTTGTGGTTTTGGCCAACGAGTCCAACCGTTATGGCGCTTTTTATGACCGCAGTATTTTATGTCTTTATTGGGCTTTCTCACATGTGGTTTGAGAAAAGGCTTTTTCGATCTGTATTTTGGGAATATGCATGGGTTGCTTTCTTTGCGTTTATTATTCTTCTGTGGTTTACTCACTGGCAGGGTTGAAGCTAATTAGCCTTGGTTTAGCCTCAAAGGAGGGAAGTACGCCCAGTATCTCTTAGCCTCATATTACATAATTAAACCTACTTCTAGCCTCAATTATTGTTATAATTTTAGCTTCAATTCGAAGCTACATATCAGAAAAAAGCTAAGGTAAAAGACAGGGCAGAGGAGTAAGGTAATAAATGGAGGGAATTAAGGCTAAATGATATAGTTTGATACACATCTTATAATAATTATAGGACATAAAATATCAATAATTATAGGACTAAAATGTGGATAACTGATGTATTTTCACGGACTTTTAGGTCGACTTTTCACGGCCCTAGAGAGAGGTGCTCCTTCACACTAGTAGAATAGGCACAGAGTCAAATGCATCAGGCAATGCTTCAATGATTGTTGTTTATCTGCGAAGCGATAGTAGCGCATGCCTCTCTCTTAAGATAGAATCATCTTGAAACGAGGCTAAATGAAAAAAATACGAACGATTTTTCTTACATCATTCTTACAAAGGCTTGGATAAGGCTGAAAAGCAGGCTTCCAGGGAGAAGGCTTCCTGAGCCTACAATTATGAGTATCCATAGATCTCAAGGAATACAGTAATACCATTTGGTGCACTCGTATCAGAGTATAGAGGTCTCCTTACTTACCCGAGCAGTGTTATATCCACATTAATCAATGTCGTTATCTCTACTAAAAAAACACTGTGAGTTAGCACCTGGGAAGCTTGATTTGATAACGTCGTACAATAATACTTTTACGACGCGTCTAAGCTAGGTCTCCGGGGGAGGTGTCTTTTTCTTTTGTCCCTATACAGCTTATGGATTTGTTGTTTGCTTCTGTCTCTTCTGAGGCACGCCCTGTGCACGTCCCTTACTCTCCAAGTACCCATGTCAGCCTGTCCCCTACTACAGGACTAATTCGGAGAAGTCGATTTTCATGCTTGTTTTCAAAAATATATAAATTATTCTTATTTTTAAAAGAGTTTACTCTTTTATGTCCTACATTATTAAATACTGTCGTCCAAAATCCCTATTTTTGACTAATTCTATGAATATTAGGCAAATTTTGCCTCAAAAAGACGACTAATTACTCATCTTGAGAATAAAAATGCGTCCTAGGGCATTCTACGAGGTCGCGAGGCTAAATTGAGGCTAAGAGTTGGGTATAACGGTAGTAAATGGCATTTGTCCAGCCAAAACCAAGTTGTGTCGGATACCAATAAGTTCCGGGCAGATCACCAGTGAGTCCGTCAAGTTTCTCAGCGAGTGCATGATATTTCAGAAACACTTGTGTATTGGTCGTAATATATTTTTCCATAATTTTTTTTGCTTCTTTTTTAAAGCCATACTTTAGAAGTCCAATAACTGTGAGATATTCAAGTGGCGGCCAAATATTTGGATAATCCCATTGCTTGGGTTTGAGTAGCTGCTGCATGGTAATGCGAAGCGGCTCTGGAAAAGATGACATATCAATATCTTGTGGCAATGAAGCTTTATCAGTAATACTCAGGCCGAATGGTGTCTCAAAGCGCTTTAGATGCTTCACGCATTTTTTAGCTTGCTCAGGCGTTGCCAAACCAGCCCACAAAGGAACAAACCCCGCGAGCGAATAGAAGCTACTTTGGACTTTATTAATATAATCAAAATCAAAGAAAAATCCTTTTTCTTCGTTCCAAAAGTACTTATTCATACGTTTTTGCCGAGCCTTCGCAACTTCAAGCCAGTGATCTTTATCAGCTTTATTGCCTAGAATATCTGCAGCGTGAGCAAAATCCCTCTCGTACTTATATATGAGCGAATTCAAATCAACTGCTAAAAATTCATTGCATCTATTATAAAATCTACTTGTCATATCCCAGCCGGATTCTTGTTCGGCGACTTGTGGGTACGAAGTGTCGCGTCCTCCATATACATTGAGATTATATTCTGCGACGCGGTGGTTGTAGTGCTGATAATCAAACAATATTTCACTTTGCCAGACATCATCGTATTCAGCCTTTGCTAAGCTAATGGCCTTTTTCAGCCAGTTCTTCTTTCCATGCAGTAAACGCTTCATTCGAGTAGACACTCGCCTATCGCGGGACAGGACTTCATATGCATCAAGTATCATTGAGGTCAGAAATGGCGCTTGAGAGCGTCCAAGAGCTTCAGGATGAGAAAGGTTTGGAATAATGTGGTACTTCTTGAAAAGGTAAAGGAAATTCTGAACCATTTCAGGCACGACCCACTCTCTTTTCGTGCCTAGTAAGCCTTGAAAGATGAAGTAGGTGTCCCAGTAAAAGACATAACGGTATTTAGCGTTATTTGGGACAACTGCTGCGTATGGGACAGAGATAATATGATGATCTTTATCTTCTGTCTTCATGGTCACTCTCTCAAGAATGTGTCGTCCTAAGCGTTTTTTCGTTGGCTTAAGAATAACAGTGTCCCAATAAGAATCAATGTAGGCAAGCGTTGCTTGGATGTCTGGGGATGTCATGACCCTATTGTAGTCAAGAAGCTGAGGTTAGACAAGGATGGCTTTCCAGTCTTCAACAAATTTATCAATGCCTGCTGTTGTGAGTGGATGAGTAATATCAAGTTCTGTCTGGAGTGCTTCTATAAAAGCCTCTTCGGTTGTGATAGAGAGTAAGTCTTCTGATGGTTGCCAAGCGGGTGTATCAACAAGGCCAGCTGGAGAAGTAAGGTCAATAGTGTTTTGCTGCTCTTTCGTGAGTCCAAACCATTCTCTATAGACCTTGGCAGGGACAGTAGTGAGTTCGCAGCCCATATCAATACCCGCTTTAAAGTGAGCAAGACTTCGAATAGATGCCTCAAGCATCCATACCAAATCCTTTTCAAACATTGTTTGAGTCATTGTGACTGCATGCTGGAGGAATACCAATCCATTTTCGCCTCTGTCATCAAGTCGACCAATAAAAGGAGAGATAAAGGAAGGTAATTTATTTTTTGCAGGGCCGTAGTGTGCCTTCATAATTTGCTCATGTAATGAAATTGCAAATACCTGCTCTTGAGAAAAAACCAGTGTGTTATTAATGCCAATACCCTCTTTGCGAAGAAGTGTGCGTGCTCTGAAGCCCTCAAGATTGGTAGGTAATTTGATAACAACACGCTCATGCCAGGTGGCAATTTCTTTGCCTTGCTCTGTCATCTCCTCCCCTGTTGTATTTTGGTCCGCATAGACCTCAGCAGAGACTGCACCAGGCACAATATCAACTATTTCAAGAATTATCTTTTTTTGAAGATTGAATGCCTCTT
>PRDT01000048.1 GCA_003173995.1 Candidatus Levyibacteriota bacterium
GAAAGAAAAGCCTGCTCGAGACGTCTATATTGTCTTTGATGGAGATGAGGAAGAGACGAGCGAGGGGATAAATAAATTTGTTAAAAAGTGCCAGATAGAAAATCCTCAGTTTATTGCAATAGAGCCTTCAGATACGCAAGTCTTGATAGCACAAAGAGCAATTGTAAAATTTAAAATTACCACGTTTGGAGTCTCACAACACTCAAGTAAAGCAACCCCAGAAGTAAATGATAAATATAATGCTATTCATAAAATGGGAAAAATTATGGTTGCTCTTGAAAAAGATGCGGAAATTCTTGCGAAGGAGCAAGATCCACTCATGGGAACTCATACACAAAATTTTGGCATTATCTCAGGTGGAACAGCACATAATGTCGTTCCCCAATCATGTAGTCTCGTGATGCATAGAAGATTACTTCCCATGAGAGATGCAACAAAAGAACTACAAGAAGTCAAAAAAATTGTTAGACAAGTTGATTCTCAAGCATCAGTTGAATTGATCGGACCGCCTGAGCTTGGGTTTAAGACATCTGATACATCTGTATTTGCCAAGCAGGTATTGGATATAACAGTAAAGACTCTTCAAAAGGCAAAATTTGGCATATTTATTGCATGGTCAGAAGCAGGTGCAACAAGTGCAAAGGGTGAGTCTATTATCATGGGTCCTGGATCCATCCAACAAGCACATAGAGCAAATGAATTTGTTAGTGCCCAAGAACTTTTCAGATATGTTGATATTTTCCGAAATATTATTGAACAAGTAGCATTGTAGTTCCTCTTGCGAAGGCAAAGAAGGAATGTTACGATATGAAACAAGCAACCCCTATGAATACAGATATTATTAAAAAAGATCCTACAAAATTTACCAAAACTCCAAATATCTCTGATTACACCTCTTCTTATAAAGATTTCACTTGGGAAAAAGCAGAAAAAGAATTTGTTACTTTTTTTGAAGATGGTACAGTGAATGCTGCCTATAACATGATAGATAGACATGTTGAAAATGGCAAAGGAGATAAGACTGCTCTTATTTATAAAGGGGCAAATGGAGAAAATGAAACTTATACATTTCAACAGCTGCAGAAATTGTCTAATCAATTTGCTAATGCACTTACCTCGCTTGATGTAGAAAAGGGCGACAGATTCTTTATTTTCCTACCCGCAATTCCTGAAAGGTATGTTGCTTTTCTTGGTGGGTTAAAATTGGGCTCTATTGTTGGGACAATGTTTGCTGCATTTCAAGAAGCAGCTCTCATTGATAGACTTTCTGATAGTAAAGCAAAAATTCTTATTACGAATGCTGTTTTATTCCCAAGAATTGAAAAAATTTGGAAAGATCTGCCACATCTTGAAAAAGTTATTATTGTTGAACGAGGATCACAAGACCAGCCAAAAGGAGATACGATCGTCTATTACAAAGACCTCATGGACAAGGCATCTGAGGACTTTGCTATTGCGCATCTCTCAAAAGATGACTTTTCATACATGCTCTATACATCAGGGACAACGGGTAAACCAAAAGGGGTTGTCCATGCGCATGGGGATATTCTTCAAGCAATTGTGACCACAAAGTATGTACTGGATGTACAGGATGATGATATCTATTGGTGTACAGCAGACTTAGGATGGGTGACAGGGGTTGTGTATGGAGCTTTAGGTCCATGGGGGCTTGGTGTGACACAAGTTATGTCTGAAGCAAGATTTTCACCTGAAGGATGGTATCAACTCTTGCAAGATACGAAAGTGACTGTCTGGTATACAGCTCCTACTGCAATTAGAATGCTTATGGGCTCTTCTGTGAAGGTAAAAGATTATGATTTGTCATCTCTTCGCCACTTATGTAGTGTTGGTGAGCCACTCAATCCTGAAGCAGTGATGTGGTCATATGAAGTCTATGGTCTTCCCTTTCATGACACCTGGTGGCAAACCGAACTTGGCGGTATTTCTATCACCAATTTCCCCATAATGGATATTAAGCCAGGCTCTATGGGGAAGCCTTTACCTGGGGTAGTTGCTGCAATTGTTGATGATGAAGGAAAAGAAATACTGGATGAGGCAGAGGGAAATTTAGCACTTCGCCCCGAGACAGTCTCTTCTATTATGAAGCAAATTTGGAATAATGAAGAGAAATATAATTCATATTTTTCTCATGGATGGTATTTATCAGGAGACAGGGCATTCAAAGATAAAGATGGCTATTTCTGGTTTGTTGGGCGAGCAGATGATGTTATCAAGACCATGGGCGAGCGAGTGGGACCATTTGAAGTAGAAAGTTCTCTTGTTGAATGTGAAGAGGTTATTGAAGCAGGAGTTATTGGTAAGCCAGATGAGCTGAGAGGGGAGATTATTAAGGCATTTGTCGTTCTTAAGCCTGGGATTGAAGGGACCGATGAATTAAAGGAAAAATTGAAAGCGTATGTAAAGCAGCACTTGGCAGGACATGCGTATCCGAGAGAGATAGAGTTTATTGATAAATTACCAAAGACCCGTTCTGGAAAGATTATGAGACGACTTCTCAAAGCAAAAGAACTCGGCCTTCCCCTTGGTGATACTTCCACATTAGAAGATTATTAAATTAGCCTCAATATTTCGTTAAATTCCTAACATATTGCGTGTTTTTGTTGCCATTTTTGAAATATTTGCTTCATAAAAGGCAATACCATACCATACATTCAGCTATGGCTGAAATTTTTGAGAGAAGAGGGGAATTAGGTTCAAGTAGTGAATATATTGGCTTTAAGTCAGTTAGACTTGTCGAGCTTAATAGACAAATGGTTGATGTTTATGGTAGTAGACTTTTTGATTGGTTTGTCAATCCAAATGTTGCGCCACATTTAAAAGAAGTACCACAGACTCTTGATAATATTGCAACCTATTATGTGTCACCAACATTACATGCTTTTTTAGGATTTAACGAAAGAGGTGAAGCAATTGGTGTATTTGGTCTGAGAGAACCAGAGGATGGCAATATGTGTACTTTAGAGCGATTTGTTGTTAATCCTCATCTTACGGAAAGTGGATGGGGACGAAGTATGCTTCAGGAAACCATGAGGTACGCATTTGATGGACTAGGATTTGATGGGATAGAGCTGAATGTTGGCATGGGAGTTCCAAATGACACTCGGACTGTCAATTTTTATGAAGCTTCGGGATTTTATGCGGATGGACTCCTTGAAAATGCAAAAGTTATCGCATCTTTTACAGAAGATGAAGAACTGCTTGCTAGATCAACTGTAGCAGCATATCCTGAAGCAAGAAGGGCTGTCCATACTTCAAATGGATGGGAAGTTGTTGCCGATAAGACGCATATGAGTATTACAAGAAGTGAATGGGAGTTATATCACCAAAGAAGACGAACTATTCCTCAACTAATTTCTCAAACAGTGATGTCAAGATAGAGAAAGCTTGATTAACATCTTTTTCGGCAAGAATAAGTGAGATTTCCATTGGTGTTGAGACAACCTCCATAATATTTATTCCCTCCCAGGCAAGAGATTTGAGGAAAAAGTAATACACACCTGGACTGGTAATATTAGCTTCAGGCATTCGTATCGTAATTGCCGATAAGTGGGGAAATTCATAGTGAATTTCTTCGTCTTTGAGAATAATTTTGATTTTTTCTGCCAAATCTCTGCTCGCAATAATACCTGTTTCAGAAAGCCCTTCAGTAATAGTAAAAAAAGAGCTTTTATTTTCTTTGTGAGCCTCAAAAAGTTGTGGGTATTTAGCGGAAAGCTTCTCTGAATTACCAACGCTTACTTCAATGAGATTAGAGCGCACAATCATGTCAGGAGCGGAGGTAAATATTTTCAATGGAACAAATTTTGGTTGTAACTCTTGTTCCAGTCTTTTGAGAGCCATAAGAATTGCTGCCTCACTCACCGGCTTGATGAGCATTTTCTCAAGCTCTGGTTTGATATACCTTGCTAGAGAAGAGTAATTAATAAGACCCTTAGACATCGCCTCAGTGAGGTATCGAGATCTCTCTACTATCTTTTTTGTAGCTTCCGGAACAGTAATCATGTTAATAATCTAACAGAAAGTAGTGAATATTGTCAAATGTTATAAAAAAATTGACTATCTATCTGGTATACGTATAATGAGACAACCAGTCGATCAATTGGTACAAGATATGACACAAGATTTTGGGCAAAAAATAGCAATTGTGGTCAGAGAAGATTTGTTATCGTGGCAGGCAATGAATACGATTGCTCATATAAGTGGATATTTAGGAAATAAAAATACAACTTTTTTAAGTGATGAATATTTTGTGACTGACGATGGTATACGTCATCCGAGAAATTCACAATATGCAATTATTGTATTAAAGAATAGTGAAAAAGGATTGAGGAGACTCATGCAAAGAGTAAGAGAGAGTGGACTTTTATATCATGGATTTATCAGAGAAATGATAGAGACTACAGATGATGGAGAGATCCAGCAGATACTTACGACAAAGAAAGATAGTGAGATTGAATATTTTGGAATTGGTATTTTTGGGCCAATAGAAAAAGTACAAGAATTAACACAAGGAATGAGTTTATGGAAATAGCAGTGCCAATGAGTTTGATTCTTTTATCCGGATTTGCTGTGGCGGTTGCAGATGCATTAATTAAAAGGATAGTGTTGCAAACCCATAGCTTTGGTTTATCTTTTACGAATCCATGGATGTTAGTAGTTGCAAGTATCTATCTATTTGCAATTGCCGTTTTTGCATTTTCCTTTTTAAGAAAATGGGATTTAGGAATTGTTGGTTTATTACAAATAATAATTTATGCTGCCGCAGTAATATTAATAGGAATATTTTTCTTTCAAGAAAAGATTACCTTAGTTCATGGAATTGGAATGGGATTAGCGGTAGTAGCGGCAATATTAATGAACATATGAATATAAATTTTATAACTAAGAAAGGAGCAAAAAAGCCGGAATAGCGGGTGAGGTAGACGTGACTTTACCCCGCTGGTCGGGGTTTTTTAGTGGCGATATGGCAGAATTACAACAGTATATAACAACAAAAAGAGGTATATCACTTCATGTATTACATGGAGGGAATGGACAATCCTGTCCACCTCTGCAGGCTCTACAAAGACATATGAGTGCTGAGAGCAGTGTTCTCCTCCCGACAACCCCTGAGTCAATGCAGGCAAGTTATGAAAAAGGGTTAGCAGTTGTTTTGACTTCCGAGCAGGGAGAGGCTGTTGGGTATTTACGATTTAGTGTTTTGCTAGACGCTGAGAAGAAGGAAAGACTTGGTTTGCAGAATACAATACCAGATGTACTGGAAATTGGATCAGCATATATTCATCCAGATTTTCGAGGGGGAGTCTATAGTGCATTTCGTAATGAGGCACTATCTATGGTACTCCCTGCAATGCAGGAGGGACACCTACTTGTTTTGGGAACAACGAAAGCAGTACAAGTTCTACATGCAGCAGATCATGCAAAAGAAATTGGTATTAATTTTAAGCCTGTTGTCCACACAGATTATGACATGATAGCGCCTTTAACGTGTGTTTGTCAGGGGTGCTTTGGGAGAGGAATGCAGTCTTCTTCATTTTGCCCCAGACGTATTACGATAGACCAATTACCAATGGTAGAAGTGATTGCAGCATCGCAAAAAGGCAAAATTCCCTGTACGATGTATGTATCTGATGAAGCTCTTGCAGAAAGAATGAATCATGAGTTGAGAGAGCATTTTCGAAGTCGAGGACATGATGTTGCACAGCGAGCTTGGATAGAAGTATTACGAGAGGATGGACATTATGCATAGGAGTATACAAACATTTTTTGATTTGGTCAGAATAGATAGTCCAACAGGTGAAGAAAAGGCTTTGGTAGAGTTTTTAATTACAAAACTGCAGACCTTAGGTTTATCGGTTTCACAAGACAAATATGGAAATGTTTACGCACGTCTGGATGGAGATAGTGAAGGAATATTTTTTTCTGCACATATGGATACAGTCGAGCCTGGTCGAGGTATTCATCCTAAGATTTACGGAGAGTATCTTGTCTCAGATGGTAAAACTATTTTAGGAGCAGATGATAAGATAGCAATTGCAGCAATTTTAGAAGCAATTCCAGTTATCTTATCTCAATCTCACAAAACAGTGGAATTAGTATTTACCTGTTCTGAAGAAGTTGGAAATTACGGAGCAATGGAGTTTGACTATAACCTGCTTCAAGCAAAAAATGGATATTGCTTTGATCTTTCGCAACCGGTTGGGACTATTACCATTGCCTCACCATTTTATGAGCGATTTGATATTACTTTAATGGGTAGATCTGCTCATGCATCTCATCCTGAGGAAGCAATTAATGTACTTCCTGCACTTTCAGAGATTTTGCAGATAGCCCCTTTGGGAAAAGCTGATGAAGACACATTCTTTAATATTGGTGTTGTGGATGGCGGAGATGTGCGAAATACAATTTTAGGTTCTATTATGGTAAAAGGAGAGATACGATCATTTACTGCAGAAGGGCTGTCAGCTACAAAAGAATCATTTAGAAAAAACGTTGCAAAAATAGCAACAAAATACGGTATAAACACTAAAGAAGAATGGGTTTGGGAAAATCCTGGATACAAACATATTTCTGAAAAATCACGCAGTTTTATTACAGATACAGAAAAGCTTATTAAAGAAATTGGTTTGAAGTCAATCATTACCCAAACAGCTGGTGTCTCGGATGCAAATATTTTTAATGATAAAGGACTGCTTTGTCTTAATTTGGGTAATGGAGGAGAATTTGCTCACACGACGAAAGAGCGAATAAAGATTTCGGAATTAGAAAATCTTATACAACTTATGGTAGCTCTGGTAACAGGCTGAAAAATAAGATAAAATATACATATGGCTGAAGAAACAAATTTACAAAAAGTCAGACAAGAAAAAGTAAAAAGACTGCGAGATGCTGGAATAAATCCTTACGCCTATTCCTTTGACAAAACCCATACTGTTGGTCAAGTAATGCAAAGCGAAGGAAAAGTTGTTAAAACAGCAGGAAAAATTTTGTCCTTTCGCGAACATGGCAATATAGCTTTTGCTGACTTAGGAGACGAGACAGGTACAATTCAAATTTTCTTTCAAAAAGAAAAATTGGGTGATGCATTTGAACAAGTGAAATATTTAGACGCAGGAGATTTTATTGGTGTTGAAGGTGAAGTTGGACGAACAACAGCTGGAGAGTTATCTATTTTGCCTACATCACTTACTCTTCTCACGAAAGCAATTCTTCCCCTTCCCAACCAATGGTATGGATTGAAAGATGTAGAGACACGATTTAGGCAGCGTTATCTTGATTTGCTTATTAATCCAGAAATAAGAGAAAGATTTAATATCCGAACAAAAGTTGTCAGTGGAGTAAGAGAGTACTTAGATAATTTAGGCTTTTGGGAAGTAGAAACCCCAGTATTACAGCCAATGTATGGAGGAGCAAATGCAAAGCCTTTTACCACTCATTTTAATGCTCTTGATCAAAAGATGTATCTTCGTATAGCTGTTGAGTTGTATATTAAAAGACTCATTGCAGGTGGCTATGAAAAAGTCTATGAAATTGCAAAAGATTTTCGTAATGAAGGACTTGATCAGACTCATTCACCAGAATTTACCATGCTTGAATGGTATGAAGCGTATGTTGATTACAACACCATGATGGATAGAGCCGAAGGACTTTTGAAATTTTTAGCAAATAAATTATTTGGGACAACTGTTCTCCAAGTAGATGATAAAAAAATTGATATTGGGAATAAATGGCCTCGTATTCCAATGTCAGATATCCTCAAAGAGAAATTAGAATTAGATGTAGAAAAAGAATCACGAGAAAGTTTAATCGCTTACATGAAAGAAAAATGTCCAGATGCAAAAATCATTGGAACAGAGACAAAAGGTCAGCTTATTTTTCTCATTTTTGATCATCTTATTCCAAAAATGCTCAAAGAGCCAACATGGATTGTTGACTACCCAGCAGATATTAGTCCATTTGCAAGGCCTCACAGAGAAAAAGAAGGATGGGTTGAAAGGTATGAAGGATATATTGGAGGAAAAGAAGTTTTTGACGGATGGACAGAGATTACTGATCCTACAGTCCAACGACAAGCGTGGATACAGGATAGTAATGCAGCGCGTACTGATAAAGAAGAAGCGCAACAAGTGGATGAAGATTATCTCACAGCTATGGAATATGGTATGCCACCATATGGAGGTATTGGTATTGGAATAGATAGACTTGTCATGTTATATACCAATACATGGGCAATTAAAGAATTAATTCTTTTCCCAACATTGAAAAAGGAAAAAGTTGAGAAGGAGGCAAATGAAAAAGAGCAAAAAGAAATATCAAGTTCTGTCCCAACAGAAAAAAGAGAAGTAACCCAAGCGAATGTAAAAGATATTACCATGACACGGGACGAGGCATTTAATTTATTAAAGAAATATATGGAGTCACCCAATCTTATCAAGCATTCTTTAGCAGCAGAGGCAGCCATGAAAGGAATTTATCGATATCTCTATAAAGACAATGCAAATGAGCATGATGAAGCTATTTGGGGTATCACTGGTCTTCTTCATGACATTGATTATGAAGTTGCACAAAAAGAAAATTTATTGGAGGCACATGGAAAGTTACTTTTTGAAAGAGATCCAGAAATTCTCAAAGGACCAATACAACATGCTATACGGGCGCACAATTACACAAAGACAGGGACAGACCCTGAGACAGATATGGATTGGGCGATAAGTTGTGTAGATCAGCTGACAGGACTTGTTGTTTCCTCAACTCTTATATCACCTGATAGAAAGTTGGCATCTGTTGATACTCCATTTGTTATGAAACGATTTAATTCTCCATCTTTCTCAAAAGGTGTGGATAGGGAGAATATCAAATTATGTGAATCAACTTTAGCAATTCCTCTTGAAGAATTTGTTGGAATTACTATTGCTTCAATGCAGCGGATTGCTTCTGAATTAGGTCTCTAATTGTATGCAAAAAATTCTTATTGCTACTACTAACAGTGGCAAATTGGCAGAAATCAGTGAATATTTATCAAGTCTTCCGGTAGAATTTGTTTCACTCAAAGATGTTGGTATTACACAAGAGGTTATCGAAGATGGGATAACATATGAGCAGAATTCTCAAAAAAAGGCATTGGTGTATTCGAGGCTTTCAGGACTCCCAGCTATTTCTGATGATGGTGGGCTGGAAATAGCAGCACTCAATGGAGAGCCGGGAGTAAATAGTAAATACTGGGCAGGGCCAGAAGGAAAAGATGAAGATATCATCGCAAAAATGATGGAAGTATCAAAAAAATTACCAGATGATAATCGTGATGCACGATTTGTTGCATGTCTTTCATTTGCTTTACCAACAGGAGAAGTATGGAGTGTACATGATAGTACAGATCTTCTTATTGCAAAAGAGCCATTGCTAGAATTATTAAAAGGATTTCCATATAGATCATTTCTTATTCTTCCCCAACTCAATAAGTATTATCATGAGTCTGAATTGAGCGAAGAGGAAAAGAAAGAATATAATCACCGATATAAAGCCTTAATGAAATTAAAAAAAGTTATAATAAAAGAATTATCTTTGTTGACAAAGTAACAAGACAAAGTTATAATTTTTATATGAATGACAGAGTAGACGTATACAATAATTTTTCACCATCCTCCAGCTCTAATAAGAAAAGAGCGGGAGTTCGTGTGGTTTAAAAGAAACTAAATAGACACAACACCCCGCTCGGAGGGGTTTTTTTGTGGTTAAAATATGAATACAAAAATTATTGCAGAAAAATTTATTACAAGAATTCCAAGGAATGTCGCACTTTTAGAAAGCGATTTTATTCGAATGGATAGATCAATTATTTGGAAATTAAATGAGATATTTTGGAAACATTATGACTTATGGGAAAAAATGTATGGTGAAAATTATGAGACTTCTCTTCCTGAGGGTATTTCAGAATCTCACAAACCAGAATTTATTAAAGCTTCAGCAGAAAGATTTATTCATGTGTATCAAAATCATAAGCAAAATAAAATATATGTTTTTGAACAAGGACCAGGGAGTGGAATTTTTGCAAAAGGTTTTATTGATTATATAGAGAAACATAAGCAAGATCTATATAAAAAACTGACATATCTTCTTGTCGATACATCCCAAGAAATTCTAACTTCCTGTAATATTCTTTTAACTAAACATAAGGATCATATAAAATTTTTTACTTTGGAAGATTTTGAAAAAGAATCTTTCAAATTTACTAAAAAAATATTATTTGCTCGGCATAGTAATATATGGGACCAATTTCCTTGTAGAGCAATAAAACTTCGTAACACAGGGCTTGCTGAAGTGTACGTAAAAGCTGTTTGTGGAAAAGGATTTGATACATTACTAAATGAAATATCTGAAAAGGGTTTAGAAAAAGCATTAGTAATGTATCCACAACTATGGAAGGAATTTTTTCGAAGTATCAAACTCCAAACCAGAACTATTGCATGTGATACAACAGAGATACAAGCTAATATATATTTGCAAAAGTTTAAAGATATAGTTGGTCTTCATGCTGGGAAGAATACATTATACTCCGATGCAGTTGTAGAAAATCTTAATTTTCTCAATACTCTTATTGATTGGAATAAAGGAGGATATATAGAGATAGTAGATGTCATGACCCCTGGCCCACAATTTCAGATGTACCCTTTAAAATATGATGGTGCGATAGGATATAGAATAGATCAAGGTATAATTAAGACATGGGCAAAAGAAGCAAATAAGAGAATAACATTCATGAAATTAAAAAAATCAAATACACTTGTTACAATAGAAAAAAATCCTGACAATGTTAATTTTATGCAAAATGCAAGTTTTGAAATATTTCCTGAAAAAACAATAGCAGAAAAAATGAAAGTATTTCCGAAAAACACCCATGTGGCAGTAACCTGTACATCAGGCTTGGGGATAGAGCATACTATTGAAAAAACTTTACAACTGAGAAAAGAAGGGTATTATGCATATCCTCATATTATTGCTCGATTTATTAAAGATAGAAATCATTTGCTCACAATTAAAAATATCCTCACAAAAAATAATATGAATGAAATTTTTATTGCAGCAGGTGATGTGCCTCATCCACATGGGAATATTTCGTCTGCTGTTGAACTACTCAAAGAATTTAAGAAAATTGGAATTCCTTTTGATAAGTTATATGTAACGGGTTATCCTGAGGGTCATCCTCATATAACATCAGCAAAACTCGTAGAAGCATTACAACAAAAACAAGCTTTTGCAATAGACAACAATATTGACACAAAAATCATTACCCAATTGTGCTTTGATGCTAATACAATTGTAGAGTGGGCTTTTGCGATGAAAAATCAAGGCATAACACTCCCTATCAAAGTAGGTATTCCTGGGCCCTACAATATGGTAAAACTTTTACAATTTTCTATGAAGTGTGGAGTTGGAGATTCTGTACGATTTCTCAGAGCAAAAACAAATCTTGGTTATTCACTTGGTAAGCAAATTATCGCTCAATATAAACCTGATGAGTTAATGTCTCAAGTTATAGCGCATCCTCACTTTGAAAAAACTAACATAGTGGGTTTTCACTTTTATACCTTTAATAACCTTGAAGAAATGGTAAAATGGTATAAGAAAGATGCTATACTACAGGAAGAACTATGATAGACATAAAATTACTTAGAGAAAACCCCGACTATTTTCAAAAAGCTGCTCAAGATAAGCAACTCCCGCTTGATATAAAGCATATTTTAGAAATAGATACCAAACAGCGTGATCTTGCGAGAGAAGTCCAGACCATTCGTGAAGAAAGAAACATGCTAATCGGTGCAATAAAGGGTAAACCAACTGAAGATCAGGTGCAAAAAGGTCGAGAATTAAAAGAAAGACTTGAGAAAGAAGAACATGCACTTTCGGCAGTTGATGAAGAATTAAAGGGATGGTTATATAAAATCCCTAATCCTCCAGCAAATGATGTTCCTATTGGGAAAGATGAGTCAGGAAATGTTGTTGTTAAAAAAGTTGGCGAACCCAAGCAATTTGCCTTTGCTCCAAAATCACATGAAGAACTTGCACAAGACTTAGATGTTGTTGATTTCAAAAGAGCAGTAAAAATGGCAGGTACTCGTGCATATATCTTAAAAGGCGATTTGGTTTTACTCGAACAGGCATTACTTCGATTTGCAATGGATTTAATGATTGAAGAAGGATTTGTACCAATGACAGTCCCTTGGATGGTTAACAAGGAAGCGTTGTGGGGGACAGGCTATTTCCCCTGGGGAATTGAAGATCACTACACAACACAAGACGGACAAGGTCTTATTGGTACTGCTGAGGTAGGACTAACTGCATATTATCAGGATGAAGTTTTGGAAGAAAAAGATTTGCCAATAAAAATGGTCGGTATCTCTTCATGTTTTAGGCGAGAAGTCGGAAGTTATGGGAAAGATACAAAAGGATTTATTAGAGTTCATCAATTTAATAAAGTTGAGCAAGTTGTCTTGACAGTTGCAGATGAAGAAGTTACGAGAGAATGGCATGAAAAGATGCTTGGATTTTCTGAAAAATTATTGCAAGCATTGAGACTTTCGTATCAAGTACTTCTTATGTGTACTGGAGATATGGGTGCGGGGCAAAGGAAAAAATATGATATTGAGACATGGTTCCCTTCACAAAATGCCTATCGAGAAACACACTCAGCGAGTTATTTTAATGATTTTCAGGCACGAAGACTCAATATGAGATATCACGCAAAAGATGGGACGACAAAATATGTC
>PRDT01000083.1 GCA_003173995.1 Candidatus Levyibacteriota bacterium
GATTTTGACATGAAGGGTAGTATAGCTTTTATTTTTTACCGTTTCCACTGTGGAACTTTGCATGTACGTCTCTTAGCTGCTTGTTGGTGATGTGGGTGTAGATTTGGGTTGTAGCAATATTTTTATGCCCAAGCATCTCTTGGACTGAGCGCAAGTCTGCACCATTACTGAGAAGATCTGTTGCAAAACTATGACGAAGTGTATGAACAGTTGCATCTACAGGAATTCTTGCAACCCTGACGTACTTTTTTACCATCCTTTCAACCGATCGGGGAGTGAGGCGCATTTTCTCTCCATTATTTTCTTCATTCTTCTTCCCCGAATACCGGATAAAAAGAGGTTTATATTCGTCGTCTCTGGCATCCATGTATCTTTGGACCCAATCTGCAGCCCTGTCTGAAATAAAAACAACTCGCGCGCGGCCTCCTTTACCAATAACTCCGAATTCGCGTCTTTCCAAATTGACCTGCTGGTGATTGAGCTTGCAAAGCTCAGAGACACGAAGACCTGTTGAGAATAACAGCTCTAACATTGCTCGGTCTCGAAGTCCTTCAATTTTTGACGTATCAATACTTGTTACCATTCTATCTATATGATCACGTTCTAAAAATTTAAGGCTTCTGGATTCGGTCTTGGGTAAATCGATTTTTGTCGGCTCAAGGGTAGTAACATCATTTTTTATAAGAAATTTTAAGAATGAGCGAAGAGCAATAACATAATAATTCTGCGTCACCCGCTTCATTGTCATGCCTCGCTGGTCCATTTTTGATGCAAGAAAGACGCGAAAGCGCCGGACCGTTGCAACATCTAAATTTTCTATAGTTTTACCCGGCTGGGTCGTACCAAACCATTCACCAAATACCTCCAAGTAATGGCGATAGTCTCGAATGGTCAGTCTACTAGCATTTCGCTCGACAGATAAATAGTCCAAAAAATCATTAATATGGAGTAATAGACTCGGCGGCATATTATTTTGTGGAGAGGGAGTGGGAAGGTGGTTATTTTCTGCTACTTCAGCGGGGGATTTTGAGTCTTGAATAGGGAAGTCAGTCATATCGTTGAATTGGTATTCCTGTCTCCGTTATGCGACGCACAAGTGTCGCACAATGGAACAAACAAATTCAGTACCTGATTTTATTATGCGACGTGTGATTATTCTTTGTCAACTTATTTGTTGTACAATTACTTGTAATGTTTTTATTTCTTCAACTTATTTGGCTTGGCCTTCCTGCAGGAATTGCTAATATAGCCCCTCCTATTGCAACAAGGCTATTCCCAAGGCTTTCATACCCTGCAGACTTGTACAAGACCTTTCGAGGAAAAAGAGTTTTTGGCGAAAGCAAGACAATTCGCGGACTTATTGCAGGAATTATTGCCGGTGAGCTAATATTTCTTCTTCAACAAATGCTATCTACCCATACTGTAGGGCTTAATCTAGTTCCGTACGCGCAACTTCCGTGGTATTTCGGATTTCTCTTTGGTATGGGTGCACTAGGCGGAGACTTGATAAAAAGCTTTTTTAAAAGACAGGTCGGAATTGCCCCTAGCAAGACATGGATCCCCTTTGACCAGGTAGACTGGATTGTAGGAACACTTGTGTTACTCCTATTGTTTGTCCACATTCCACTTGAAGTAATTATCTTGGGAATCGTGGTTGGAATCCTTTTGCATATCTTGGTGAAATTTGCAGGTTTTTTATTAGGAATTGATAAGAAGCCGATTTAGCTATGTATGGGGCTCAAAAAAGAGGAAGCAGACCAACTATTTTGTAATAGCATGGGTAAATCTATTTATAATAATTCCAGCTACTCCGCACCCTACAGGTATTGCTGCAAGTAAAACTAAATCCAATAAGGTTATTGGTCTATTATCAAAAGTTGGGGAAAGCCCTCCATCGAGTACAAGCCCTATTACAGCACCCATTGAAAATGCTAATTTATCATTTGGCTCTCCATTTGGATTTGTTCTTCTCACTCGAGAATGTCTTGCCCTAGGAGTTGGAAATTCAACTCCACCCCAATCACCTTGAGGTCCAGGATATCTGTGTGCCATAAGGGGTGTATCATACTATATCAAAATATGAAAGTCAAAGGCTAGAATTAGGCATTGACAGGCACCATCGAATTAAATATAATTATAGGATAAATTATGGCAGCAAGAGTAAGAAATGAAGCAGTAAGACCCGCAGAAAAAACCACATATCCAAAGCGCGCTCTATTTAATGGTGCAGTTGCCTTGTTAGGCATTGCCGCAACAGTTTATACAATCCACAATGGCCTTGTCTTCCATCCTACCGCAGCATTTGATACAACAAATGATGGCGTCTTCTCAACAGGCTTCCCGGATATTCATAGAATGGTTCTGATTAATGGAAATACGGCAGATACAGTATTTGAATCAGCAAAACAAGCAGGACTTGATCAAGCAATGACAGTCTCTGCAGCAAGCATTGCAGGTCTTACAGGATTTAAGGCAATCACAAACGGCATTGAGATGACGGATAAAACACGATCAAAGCTTAACTTTGTACCTAATGCAATACTTTTGGCAGGTGGCATTGGCCTTGCCGCACATTCACTTCTTGATGGTTCTGACTTCAATGAAAAAGCAGCATTTGACCTTACCCATGATGGAGTCTTTCCAACACAGACTCCAGGAATTTCCGACATGATTTTGATTCACGGAAATACAGCAGATACCGTATTTGAATCAGCAAGGTACGTTGGATTTGATCAAGGACTCGGCCTAGGGGGAACGTTTGCAGTACTTTCTTGGGGCATGGAACCTGTATTAAGCGGAAGCAAATCATCCGCTAAATAATCTCCCAATTACCGTTCTTTACTTTTCCTCTTGCCTTCTTTTCCTTTTTTACCCTGACCTTTTCCTTCTCTTTGTGCATGTCGTTCTCTACTGCTTTTTGGTCTTTTAGTATCGCCACCAATTTCTCCTTCTTGGGTTACTTCTCGTGTTGTGTTATCTCGACCGCTATGACCGCGTCTACCTCTTGGCATACATGAAAGAGTAGGTGATTTTTGTTGTTTTTCAACTAAAAATGTGTAAGAGATGGGATATAAAACAAATTAAAAATATATAAATCTTAGTATGCAATTTTTGTAAAAAAATCTTTTATGTCCTGTAGTAGGGGATAGGAGAAATTTTTAGGCCCCTTGGAAATAGAGGAAATAAGCCCGAGAAACTACACGGATAGTGACAAAATGCGGATTAACTTTGCAGCAATGAAGATGCAAAAATAGGCTCCTCCCCGGAAAGTGTGCCTGCGTCATGTCGTAAAAGTATTATTGTGCGACATAAGCACTTAAGCTTCCCTTAGATCTTTTTGTCCAAAATTTATAGCACTTTGGTCTATACGGATTTATGGACATATAAGTAACTCAGAGGATGGAGCCCTCTCTCTTAGGTCGATAGTATCTATACTACTATGCACTGCATACGTTGTATGACATGTTATTCGTCAATATACGTCCAGCCCAAGAAGCCCTCTTCTCTCCGGACGTCGCAATTACATTATATTTAGATTGTAATATCAATCTAAATTGCATTATTTAGCCTCGGAAACATGAAAAATAGCACATTACTGCCACTCATTCATTTAGATTGCTAAATCAATCCAAACTCTTACATTTAGCCTCGGATTATGTAAGAATATGCATTCGCATTTTATTCGCTATATTCCGCAGGCAGGGCTCATAAAGGGGTGACGGGAGTGAAGGGATCCCACAGACGCGCAACGCTTGATTCCAAAGGGATCACTGCGTGAGCATCTGTGGGAAGAAAACGAGCGGCAGGACCCCGAAGGAGAACCTGCCTAAACCGTGAAAATAGAGCTTAAAATGCCGTGAAACTTCCTATAGTTATCCACATTAGCCACAAAGTTATATCCTATAATTATTTTAGTCCTATAATTATTATGTATCAAACTATATCATTTGAGGCTAATTTCCCGAATATACCACTCTCCTCTTCCCTAGTCGGAATGATTAGAATTTTTTTATTTTCTTGAGGCTATGTAGGCACGAATAATATAATGATTTACCCCCAACTACTAAACCAAAAAAGGACTACTACAGCAACAATTGCAACCCAAACGTACTCCCAAATAACCCCTCGGAAGAGCCGTCTATCAAGCCAGACGTGTGTAAGTCCGGTAAAAATGTAGAATATTGCCGTCATAAATATTGCAAAGACAGTTGGAGGTGTAGGCCAAAACCACAAAATTCCCGCAATCTCTGTTAGACATAATGTAAGAACACTATTCCACAATAAATCTTCCCTAACACTCTTCCCTAGTGTATAGGTCCATATGCCATGGAGAAAAAATAAAAATGTAAATACTGCAAATAATAGTAATGTAAAAATAATATGCAGACGTAAAGAGAAAATAGTATTGCTGACAAAAAAGAATGCTACTAGCGTGATAACAAACGTAACAATTCTCGCGCTACTCAATAGTGCAATGGTACGTATTGAGGCTACGACGAAGATATTTTCCGATAATAAAACCGAGTACATTCCGATTGCAAAAAGTGTCGTAAGTGTTAAGCGGGTAAGAAGACGCGCAGGGGCTAAGAAATAGAAAAAGCCAAAAGAAAGACTCCATAAGAAAGGAAGGACAAGCGGATAGATAGAAAAGTTAGCAGTAATATCTTCCCCCAGCGATAATACAACTAATACATCGGTAACCAATGCCAATATGCCTGCAAATAACACTCCATATCCTGAAAATAAATATTCCGAGAAGAAAAGTCCGAGAGATAGAATCCCCACAGTAATAACAAAACGCTGTCTCTTGCTAAGCGGAAATCCCTGACTGTCGCCTTGTCTTTTTGCATCCGGACGAAGATGCGGGGGCAATATAGCACGTAAGATTTCCCGTATCATGTGTTAACTCATATTTGAGTACGTTTTGACAACATCATCCAACTCCTCTAATTTTTCCATAATTGTCATTACTTTCTCACCCGTTGCATCATCAACCCCCACCGTCATAGTTGGCTTCCAGACGAGTTCGGCATCGGCGACTGCGATTCCCTTACCTGTTAAAGCATCCTTTGCTTTTATTAGCTCGGTTGGTTGTGTATAGACAAGTACTTCCGAATCGGCATCTTCTACATCTTCGGCCCCTGCATCTGCTGATTCAAGAAAAATATCATCGTAGGTCTTACTTCCCTTTTCTACAGCAAGTTGTCCCATTTTTTTAAATTGATATGCTACCGATCCCATTGCCCCCATATTGCCGCCATATTTATTAAAAACATTTTGAATTTCCGAGGTTGTTCTATTTTTATTATCTGTTGCCGCCTCAACAAGGATCCCTACTCCGCCGGGTCCAAATCCTTCGTACATTGCCTCTTGAAGTACTGCACCATTTTTCCCTGCTGCTTTTTCTATTGCGCGCTCTATCGTATCTTTTGGCATATTCCCTGCTTTTGCAGCATCAACTGCCAATCGGAGTCGGAAATTCTGTGCAGGATCTGCAACTCCCCCACCTGCACTAACGGCAAGGGTTATTGCCTTTGAGAGTTTGGTGAATAATGCACCTCTTTTTGCATCATTTGCGCCCTTTTGTCTTTTGATTGTCGCCCATTTTGAATGTCCGCTCATAATCAGTATTTTGTATAAAGTATTTAGTATTTAGTATTTAGCAATTTGAAAGGGGTGATGCGAGTGGGAGTCCCTCATCGAGTGCCCGCAACGAAGTGAGGACATCGGATGAGGGAGACGAGCAGCAGGACCCCTCCAAAACAATAAGTTATTATACTCAATTCTCCTTGACTTTTGCAACGAATGCAGTTACAATTTTTCAATTAGTTTGCGCTTAGACGCAACAAAAAAACCTTCGCATGACCCTCAAACAACAAGCAATTCAAATAGCACTGAATGGAGATTGGAAAGAAGCAGCACGCTTAAATATTGAAATTCTCAAGGAAAATCCAAAGGATACTGAAAGCTTAAATAGATTGGCGTTTGCGCTCACTGCGCTTGGCAATTTCAAACAAGCAAAAGAAGCATATGAAAAAGTCTTGGCAGTTGACCCACTCAATCCGATTGCTCAACGAGGTATCAGGAAATTAAATACTCCAGGCAATCATTCAACAGGCATCCCGACACATTTGGTAAGTAATATGTTTTTGGAAGAATCAGGTAAAACAAAAATTATTAGTCTCGTGAATACGGCTCCGGCAAAAACTTTGCGAAATTTACAGGTTGGACAATCAGTCCAAATGATAAAGAAAAGAAATAAAATATTTGTCCAGGATGAATCAAAAGAGTATATCGGCGTGCTGCCTGATGATGTTGGACGACGGCTTATTAAATTTATGGACGGCGGGAATCAATATGAATCGTATGTGAAGTCGGGAAACGATCACGACATTATGATATTTATTAAAGAAGTCAAGCGTGCAACACGATTTAAAAATCAGCCGTCATTCCTTTTGGGAGACAAAACCCACCTGGCAATCAGCAAAAGTGCTTATAAGAATCAGGAAGACTTGGATGAGGAATAATAAATAACTCTTTCTCTTTTTAATTCCTTTTTCACTTCTTCAACATGCTTCCCTTTTTTCTTTTCATTGATAAGTGACACATATGATATGACAATGGAGATAATGGCAATCCCAATGATAATAAGTACCAAATCCATACCTCTATTGTAATCTTTCCAGGCTATCTTTTCCAATTGTCAGCGTACTATCGGAGAGTGATCCGGCTGATCCCGTATTTTGGGGGTGGACACGGAATAATTTAGCAATTCTTTGCGCTGTATAGCTTTGTGTATGGGACGAAGTAAGGATAGATGTTGCCTGTGGGTCTGATGAGGTAACCGAAATAACATTTACCCCAATTGTTGTGAGCATATGAGCAACTTTTGACCCAATACCACTTTCCCCTGTTGCATTGATGACTGCAACGCTTTCATTGTCCGCATATAAACCGTTATCAAAAAAAAGGTTGGAAAATAACTTTTCCCTATCTACGGCAGATAAGGGAAGGGTAATTTCCTGATAATGGAATGAGTCTTGATTGAGTGAATTGACAAAAAGGAATAATCGAATTGCATCAAGGATAGTCATATTGTCCTTATCTGATGCAGCAAATATATTTTGTGTCAATTTAGGAATACTATGAATATATGGCACATTGGCACTCGCATCCACAGGCACATCAATACCCTGTGCATTCCCTCCATGAATAGTAACTAAAGATGCGGATTTTGTTTGGGGCGAATAGACGATAAGCTCACTTGGATTACTTTTGCTGTTGAGTGAAAGAATATATTGATGTGTTCCATCAAAGGATGAAGACATAAAAAGAAGTGTCAGCTTAACCGATACTCCAACAAGAAGAAATAATACGACCGTACAAATAAAGACCACAGCAATTGAAAGACTCTGGCCAAATTGTTGTCTTGAAGATTTTCTCATGTGGGCAGTTACTGTACTTATTCTTGTGTCTTGTCTTTTTTAATCACCGTTGGTGGGACAAAAACCGGCTTGCTTGAAAAAACAGGAGTGTTTTGTTGTCCCCCACCCTGTTTGGCTTTTTTCTTTTTCTTTTCATTATATCCTCCAAATCCAGCCATGTATATTCACCTCCTAGCTACAATTTTAGGAAAAACGCACTCCTGTTGCAAGAGCTTGACAAGAAGTGGGAAAAATTGTAATCTCCTATTAACATGACAAGATTTATTTCAATCAAGCGACAAACCACCTTTTGGTAGGGAGATTTGTCGTATTTTCGTACAGATCTCCCTCACAAGGGAGATTTTTTTATAGAAAAGGGGGTGAGAAATATGGCTGGAGATCCAAGGGAAACAAGACAAAGGATGAAGCCCGCAGATAGGCATAGGCATGATGATTTTGCAACGAGCGATAGACATTGGGCTGACTTGCAGGCATTTGTGCACGAAGGCGGAAATCCAGGTGGGGATCCTGACGCGTTTTTTAGATTTAGAATTAAACGTAGAGGTTGGGGTGGACGAGGGGATGGAACCGATAGATATCCCGAGCATACCTAATCGTAACCTCTAAGATAGTTGAAGTGAA
>PRDT01000045.1 GCA_003173995.1 Candidatus Levyibacteriota bacterium
AAATTAAAGGATTTACCTTTGACTCTGAAGAAGATGCATCTATCAAAGCTCCTCATTTTGTTATGTACGTGAAGGCACTCCTCGCCAAACAATTTGGCGATCAGATGGTTGAGAATGGGGGGCTTCAAGTAACGACAACGCTTGACTATGATATTGAGAAAAAGGCAGAAGAGGTTATTAAGACAGAAATTGATAATGATAAGGCACTTCATGTTGGAAATGGTGCAGCGATGGTTATGGATCCTAAGACAGGGCATATTCTTGCAATGGCAGGAAGTAAAGATTATTTTGGTGAGTCACAGCCAACAGGATGCACTCCAGGGAAAAATTGTGTATTCGAACCAAATGTAAATGCAGCTCTCTCTAATAGACAGCCTGGATCTTCCATGAAGCCTATCATGTATGCAACTTCTTTTGAGAAAGGCTACACACCCGCAACGGTCTTGATGGATGTGAAGACAGACTTCCCAAGTGGTGATCCCACTAATCCTAATTACACTCCGGTCAATTACGATGGGAAGTTCCGTGGTCCAGTACAGGTGAGATTTGCTCTTGGTAATTCGTTGAATGTACCTGCTGTCAAAATGCTTGCAAAAGTAGGGGTGAAAGATACCATGCAGACAGCATATGACATGGGTATTACTAATTGGGAACCAACAACAGATAATGTGTCTCATGTTGGACTTTCCTTAGTCTTGGGAGGACGTGAGACCACCCTTCTTCAAGAGGCAACAGCATATGGAGTTTTTGCAACAGGAGGTATGAAACATGATCCAATCGCCATCTTAAAAGTAACAGATAGTAAAGGAAATGTGTTATATGAAAATCACGACAAGCCTGGTACCAAAGTGCTTTCTCCAGATGTCACCTTCCTTATTTCTCACATTCTTCTTGATAATAATGCTCGTACGATGGAATTTGGTCCAAATTCTTCTTTGGTAGTTCCTGGCAAGACAGTTTCTGTAAAGACCGGAACAACCGATGACAAGCGTGATAACTGGACATATGGCTATACGCCGTCTTATGTTGTTGGTGTATGGGTCGGAAATAATGACAATAGTCCAATGAGTCCAACGCTTGCATCAGGTATTACCGGTGCTGCTCCAATTTGGAATAAAATTATGACTTTTGTCTTAAAGGGTAAGTCCGATGAACCTCCAGTAAAGCCTGATAATGTGAATGCCGTGACAGTAGATGCACTTTTTGGAGGGCTTCCTGTTGATGGCCAGCCAACAAGATCAGAATACTTTATTAAAGGGACCGAGCCAACAACCCAAGCGTCAGTTTATAAGAAAAAAGATGATAAGACCTATTTTGTTGTTCATGAAGACGATCCAGTGAGTACAGATGGACAAAATAGATGGCAAGCAGGTATTGATCAGTGGATTAAGGATACTCATTCGGCAGCGGATTATCAGTGGTATCCCCCATCAGAGCTTTTGAGTCCGACCCCAACTCCTACGCCGCACTAAAAGTCTAGGAAGTTATTTGGTAAGCCAAGAAGTTATAACTTTCACTAATTCTTCTTCTTTTCCTAAGAAATTATGAACCGCGTCTTTCACAATATGAGTTTGAAGATTTTTTGAAACAGAATTCTTTTTGAGAAGTTCTATTGCCTTTTCTTGTTTAATGCCAGTTGCAGCATCATTTTCGGGATTAATAATGAGCATGGGTAATGTGACTTTATTAAAGTTCTTATACTCTACTTCAGGATGAGTGCCATTAAAGACAAAAGAATTGGTATTTGGGTTAGTATAGTTCCAAAAAGTCGCAGCAGAGACTGGACAATTACTCCAAAGTCTGACCGGCATAAGCTCTTTCGCTTTTCCTTGATCTATCATTTGTTTGGCTACTAAAGACCACTTTTCCCAATCTGGTACTGCAGTGTCAAATTGGTATCTGACATCAGCAGTTGTGAGAAGAATAACTTTTTTTACTTTATGGTCTGGGGTATTCACCAAGTAATAACACATTTTATGAGGGCCAAGACTATGTCCTTGAAGAATAATTTCCTCATAGCCCATGTCCAAAACATAATCAATAACTCCCTGTATATCGAATTTGGCATTTTCTAAAATGTCATAGACAGAACCTCCCTGCTCCCAGACAAAACCAGAAGATGTTCTTTTCAGCAGATCTGCCATGTAGTCATGTCCGCGATTGTTGTATGCAAGGAAAGCATAACCGTGAAGAGGATATGTATTACCCATGAGAGGGATGAAATGATTTTGGATAAAATGGCCTTCTTTCCCATGAGTATGAATAACAATCTTTTTTGTTGGCTCTGTGGGCTCAAAAAGAATACTATCCAACTCAATTCCATCTGTCGAGTATGGCTTATGAAGAGAGATCTTTATCTTATTATTTGCCGCTTTCATAGTGCAATTATACAATTCTTTTATCTTGGTGGCAATTTATAGACTATTTGCTATACTCTTTTCTGATGGATACGTATAAAGGGTATGTTATCCCCTACACTATTTGCTTTTGTCTGTCTGGTGAAAAAGTCCTCATGATTTATCGATATAAATACCCTAATGAGAGGAAATGGAACGGTCTTGGTGGTAAATTAGAAGAAGGTGAAAATCCTCTTGTCTCTGTTATTCGCGAAGTGCAAGAGGAAGCAGATTTAGATATTAGTAAATCTGACATTCATTATGGAGGCATTGTGACATGGGATACGCATACTGAGCAAAATGGCAAAGCAATGTATGCATATACTGTGGAACTTGGTGAAAATGCTATTTTTCCAGACCAAGAAATTCGGGAAGGAATACTTGGGTGGAAAGATATTTCTTGGGTTATAGACAAGTCCAATGATGCTATTGTTGGGAATATCCCCTATTTTCTACCACTAATGCTTGAGAAAGATGCTCCTCAACATTTTCATTGTGAGTGGAGTAAAGAGAATATTTTAGAAAAATTCACTGTTGAACCTCTCTAATTTTCCAATAAAAAAGCACCACGAGAAAAAGAAAACGACCGAAAAGGTCGGTACGGACGAATCCGCAAATCAATGGTGCTTAGTGTATTTGGTCTTCTACGAGACGACGTTTGCGAGCTTATTTCGCGTGGTCATCAATACTCTGAGAATGGTGAATCGAGGGGCGGTTCTCTATCACCTGTAGCGGTTAAGCTACAATGGAATGTGCTTCACTCATCTCCCTTCTATCGGTTTCCAACCAATTGTCTAGAGTCGAGCTGCTTGGCACCTCAAAGAAGCGACAAGTCTTGAAGGCTCCTGCCTTTCGCAATCTCATGAGGAGGTTGAAGTTGTCTTCATTCAGCCAGACGAGTCGTCGCGGCCTACCATACCCCAAAAGCGCTAGAGCTTCTTCCTTCACCTCGAAATACACAGTCAGATGACTCTGACAGGTTGCTCGACTCACCAAAGCCCGGAAAGAGGTTGCTCTCCCGAGTGGTGTCGCGTGGGCTTCGAGTGCCCTGAGTACCGCGTGCTTCGCCATTGATCTTCCTCCGTTTTGGTTGACAAGATGTCGTGTCACTACCGCCCGTAGTGTGTTCCCATCACACAATGACACGTGGGTAGCAAGAAATATTTAGTATTCCCTCCTATCCACGAGCCATTATGTTAAAGAGTAATCGTAGAATTTATTAATGAGCTATTCTCACAATAGATAAGCGCAAATTGCTTATATCTTGAAAGAATGGAAGCATTATACGCTTATAAGACATGAAAATCAAAATATAGGTCTAAAAAGAAAAGGGCACCATGAAAAAGAAGACGACTGAAAAGTCGCTGCAGCATGTGCTGCTCTCCCATTTTCGGGTGCCCAAGATAAGTCCTTGTATATGTCTGCGTGACAAAGTTCGATAATATCGAGTATTTGGTTCGATTTTATTCGAGTAATTTCCAAAGCGCTAGTTGCCTTGTATTTGTCTGATTCTATATCAGTGCAGAGACCGGGCGGTTCTCGTACACCTTAGCTGGCTAGGCCTTAGTAGACTTTACCAGCGAGTTTGCGCGCTCGTTCTACCTCCTTTCCGAGTTGTTCAATCCACTGAGTTAGACTCCATCGACTTACAGCGAAAAGCTGTAGCGTGACCAACATTTTGGCCTCATTTGCCCGAGTGAGCGCAGCGAACGTTTCTTCGTCGAGTGGGCGCAGGTATCCCTGGCTTAGCGACGCATCTCCGTCCGCAGCCCCAAACAGGCCGAGTGCCTCTTCTGTGGCCTCAAAATACGCAACGACATTGCTGCCGCCAGCTGACGTAGTAACCTCTTCCCAGGTCGCCCCGGTTAAAGGCTGTCCTTCGGCCTCGAGAGCCTCTAGTAGAACACTTTTCACGGATCTCTCTCCTTCGGATGGTTGGTGAGTCTGTACTCCGCCCGGACGTGCCCCTTCACAGTACAGATTAACTGGGGTATAAATGACCAAAAATTAGTCACTTATATCCCAGTTAAGGTACTGGAGGGACTGTCCTGATAAGAATTTTTTCGCAGATGTAAATGTGCTTAGCTTATAAATACAGGCGCTTTTGCCTTTCTTATAAGACTGGCGGAATTATACATGGATAACATACGAATAGCAAGCTGTAGAGGCTCAAAACGAATGAAGGGGTACAAGTGGAAAAATGGCAGTTAGCCATGCAGCAGAGCTGCGAAAGTCCACGAGTACCCCTCGGATGATTCCTTCATTGTAGCCTGGATTGCTTTGACGCTTCTATTGTCATTGCTTCCAAATTGAACTGGGTTATTTTCAGTCGATTTGTCATTTCCTATTCGGATTTGAACGAGAATGAAGAATGAGAAGAGGTGCGGCTCTCTTCCTGATTACCTTAGACTAGGCTGGTTGGGCCGTGTCCAAAGCTGGGTGGTTCGACTTTGAAGTTTGTAACCGCGTAATACAGGCACCGTGTTGGGCTTTTGGCTTTCACCAACCCCTGGAAGTGGAGGTACTGTCTCTCCCCGTCCAAAGGCATAGCCACTACCGCTTGGGCAGCAACCATTATCCCTAACAGTGCAAGCATGAGCTCGAGTTCGAAAGGTAACTCTTCGCTTATGCCTTCCGCGACGCCAAACAATCGTTCGCCTGGGTGCAGTTGCGCTACGAGCTGGTCGAAAGACCCTCCCTGCAGCTCGCGCAGTGTTGCACCTTTACCCTCAGCGTACTCTTTAAAGAGCATGTCATGCCTCCTAATTTTGGTGGTTGTTGAATACACACCTAAGGCTCTGACCGCACAGACTGTTTACCTCTCGCGAGGACCCCTATTCACAGCCCCTCTAGAACCTTGGGATACTAAGGACAATGTATATCCTCACTATCCCAAGTCTATTAGGACTGACTACAATTCAGTTATCAAAGAACTTGTAAAACAGGCAAATAACAGCTTATAGTTATTAGCTTGCTTGGTTAAAATATAGCAAAAAAGAGGCTAAAAGTCAACTATTATAGGCTAATTTAGGAATTATTTTTGAGGTTAATTGGGTCAGAATTGACATCATTTGATCCTAGCAGAGAAGCTCTTTTCAAGAGAAGCAATTACCTTCTCTCGAATAGGCTTGATATCCTCTGTCGTAAGGTTTTTCTCTTGGTGTTGGTAAACAATATGGAATGTGACGGTATTCTTGTACTGATCAAGAAGTGTCACTTCTTTAATAAGTGTACTTTGTTCTTTGATATCTTTCATCACTGTTCCAAGTGGGGTTTCACTTGGTAGCTCAATAGAAATATCTTCCATAACTGGAGGGTATTTGGGAATTGATTGGAAAATTCTGGGTTCCTCTGTCATTTCAAAAAGTTCCGAATAGGGAATTTCAAAATAAACTCCTTCTTCTAATACTTCCATATAATCAGATGGATTTTTCTTAATGTTGTGCTCTTCAAAGAGTCTTTCAAGAAGTCCTTTTACCTCGATATAACTTTTTGTATTGGAAATACCTGCCAAATGATAGGTCTCCGTAATGTTATCAAGACTTTTGCCCATATAGACTTTTCCTAATTCAAAAAGATTAATTTCTTTTGCTATACCTTTATTGTTGGCAAGTGCTTTGAGAAGATTGATTTTGAGTGTTGGACGAAGATATTCAAAATCTTTACTTACTGGATTGTCTACACACAGCACTTTCTCTGAGTCTATCCCAACTGACGCCAGATCTTGATCGGATATCAAGCTATAGGTATAGATTTCTGAGAAATTTGCAGCTGTAAGAAGTCTCTTGACTAATTCGTCTTTTCGATAATCCCTAAAATATGGCACAGTCACAACAGGTGTCTGTCCAAATGGCATTGTCTTTGGAAAATTATTGTATCCATAAATTCTGGCAACTTCTTCTATCAAGTCTTCCTCTATTTGCAGATCATTTCGATATGTTGGGATAGTACATTCAATCACATTACCTTTCACTAACTTTGGAGAAAGACTTAATTTATCAAGTATTGTCAGAACTTCCTTTTCAGGAATTTTGATACCCAAAATAAATTCAAGTCTATCAAGACGTAGAGAAAGCTTCCATGGCTTGAAGTCCTGTTCTTTCAAGTCGATTAACTCGCTTGCTATTTCTCCACCGGCTGTTTGTAAAATTAAATCAACGGTTCGCTTTAATGCATCAATTGTGCCGCCTTTATTGACTGCTCTTTCAAAAATTGCACTGGCATCACTTCTCAGAGCTAATGCTTGTGATGCTTTTCGGATAAGTACCGGATCATCTACTTCAACAACAATAAATACTGCCTTGGTATCTTCGTATGTGCCACTATTTTTCCCTCCTTTAATGCCAACCAGGTCAAATATTTTCTTTGAGTCTTCATAAATAATTGCTCCTTTTGGTAAATGATAGGAAATTTCATCAACTGACTCATATTCTTCCCCTCCTTTTGCTTGCTTTACCCACATTTCACTTCCTTCTATTTTGTGATAATCAAATGAATGAATTGGATTGCCTAATTCCCACATAACAAAATTGGTAATATCAACAATATTGCTAATTGGTCTAAGGCCAATACTAATAAGCCTATCTTGCAGCCATTTTGGTGAAGGTCCGACTTTGACATTATTGATGATAATGCCAGTAAGGCGAGGCGTAATTTTGTAATTAGGATGAATCTTTAGAGGCAATAATTGAGTGCTTTTCTTCGGCTTGAGATCTGTTTGGAGTACTGGAAATTTAACTGATTTATTTTCAATTGCTGCAATTTCACGAGCAACACCCAGCATCGAAAGCCAGTCTGGTCTATTTGGAGTAATTTCAAGCTCAAAAATAGTATCCCCATTTTCATGAAGTATTTTTTCTGTTCCTAGACCAACTTCAGTCAATCTCTCCCCTAACTTCTCTGGTGAGAGAGTAATCGTAATATATTCTTTAAGCCAAGAAAGTGGTGCTAACATAATTAAAATTGCTTTAAAATTCTTAAGTCTGGATTGGTCAAAAGTCTCAAATCATCCATGTGATATCTTAATGTTACGAGTCGTGACAGCCCAATCGCAAAAGCAAATCCACTCACTTTTTGAGAGTCATATCCAACTGCCTTTAAGACATTTGGGTGTATCATTCCTGCTGGCATAATTTCACTCCAGCCTGCATATTTGCAGAAGCTGCAACCTTTGCCTTTACAGACTGTACATTCCATGTAGGTGTCAACCCCTGGCTCGACAAAAGGGAAATTGGTGGTAGCAAATTTTAATTTAATGTCTTGTCCCATGAGACGGCGCAGGACATAGTCAATTGTTCCGAAAAGATCAGTAAGCCTGATATGCGTATCAACACAAAATCCCTCAACTTGCCAGAATTCAAATCCATGGGAAGCATCTACCTGCTCGTATCTAAAATTTTTCCCTGGGACTATCACTCTCACTGGTGGTTTTACTTTTTGCATGACTCGTCCTTGCATGGCAGAGGTTTGGGTTCGCAATATCACTTCACCCGGGGTTACTTTACTATTTCTGGTATCCAAATAAAATGTCATCTGCGTGTCTCTTGCAGGATGATCTTTTGGAATATTTAAGACTTCAAAGTTATAATGGTCAGTCTCAATTTCTGGTCCATCTGCTGCCTGAAATCCGATTTGTTTGAAGACTTCAACAACATCCAGCATTACTTGTGTCATGGGATGTAAGTGACCAATTTGAGGCTGAATTCCAGGTATTGAGGTATCAATTGCAGCGCGCTTTTTAGTAATAGTCTCTTTTTTAACAAATCCTTCTTGTCTTTCAAGTGCTTCTTCAACTGCTTGCTTTACTTCATTTGCTAACTTACCAACTTCTGCTCTATTCTCAACAGGTACTTTCACAATGTCTTTGAGCGCTAAGGTTAATTTGCCACTTCTTCCTAAAAATTGAAGCTTTATTTCTTCCAAAGTCTTTCCATCTTCTGCAGACAGAATAAGCGATAACGCCTCATTTTTTAGATTCATTAATTGCTCTTCCATACTCATTAGAATACCATAAGATAGCTATTTTTAGCTATACGCATAAAAAAACCTCCCATCGGGAGGTAATATTTTCAATACAAGTCCTCCCGGTTTAGGAAGTAAAAGTAAAGAAAAAGAATTTGTTACTCATATTAGTTAGCATTTTTGACTCTGTCAACAATATCTTTGAAGGTTTCTGGATCATTAACAATCAAATCACTTAAAATTTTTCGATCTAAGACAATGTTAGACTTTTTGAGCTTATCCACAAACATACTGTAAGAAATATCTTGTGTTTTTACAGCCTCAGAAATTCTAGTAATCCAGAGCTGTCGCATATCTCTTTTTCTATTTTTTCGACCTTGATATGCGTATTGACCAGCTTGAAGTACTGCTTGCTTCGCTGTTCGGACTAAACTACTTCGTGTTCCACGATAACCTTCTGCTAATTTAAGCAATTTATTGTGTTTGCGTCGTGATACTACGCCTCTTTTAACTCTCATATTATAAAGCTCCTAATAACTTTTTTACTTTCTTTGCAAATCCTGTTTGCAATCTTCCTGGTACATTGAGTCTTCGCTGTCTTCGTGTCGACTTTGAAGCTTTGTGATGACTATTGTATTGATGAGCAAACAAAACCTTACCTGTTTTGGTAATTTTAAACCGTCGGCTCACTGATCTTTTCAATTTCTTCTTTGGCATGTTCTTTTTTCCTTTCTGGTGCAAGGATGGAAATCATCTGCTTGCCTTCTAACCTTGGCTCTTTCTCAACTCTTGAAAAAGCATTTAGTCTCTCAGCAACTTTTCTCATCATCGCAAAGCCAAATTCTGGATGAGTTACTTGTCGTCCTCTAAACTTAAGGACAAGTTTTACTTTATCTCCGTCTTCCAGAAAGCCTTGTGACCTTTTACAAAGTGTCTCAAGATCGGCTTCTCCCATGAATGGTCCAAGTCTAACTTCTTTTGTCTCACTTACCTTGGCCTTCTTTTTCTCATCTCGCTTTTTCTTCCCCTGCTGATAGAGAAACTTATTGTAATCTATAATCTTGGCAACTGGTGGGACTGCGGTTGCAGATATCTCAACAAGATCTACGCCTTGTTCCCGAGCCATTTGTAGTGCTTCAAATTTTGATAACACTCCAATTTGTTTGCCCTCAGTATCTAATACACGAAGTTGTGAGGCAGTAATGCGCTCATTTATTCTGTAATAGACTGTATTTGTTTGTTGTCTTTTATGAAACCTTTTTATCAATTTTTTCTCTTAAATCCTTAATAAATGTATCTACTGAAAGCTGTCCAAGGTCGTTTCCAGACC
>PRDT01000040.1 GCA_003173995.1 Candidatus Levyibacteriota bacterium
GAGATAAAAGGGATATTGTTCTCTTTACAATATGAAGGGACCGCATCAATTGGACTCATTTCTGTGGTCACGACAAGACGAAGATCATAATCCTTTTGGAGAAACTCTATAATTGGAATAACAAATTCAGAAGCGCCAAAAAAAATAGTAGGTTGCTTGGTCATAGGATATTGTTTACCAAATTATATTTCTAATGGCTCGAATACATCTTCGCCATCATCGTCTTTGTGGGACTTGTAGAGTCTTCCTTGCTGCTCAAGCACTCTTCTTGGGAAAAGGATACCTTCCAAGTGGTCATGCTCATGTTGGATAATGGTTGCGGGCCAGCCTGAAAACACCTTGGTATACGTCTTACCACTCTCATCCATATAGGTAACTTCTGCTTTTGGAGCTCTTTCTACAGTACCCCAAATATCTTTTAGTGACAGACATCCTTCTAATTTGGTGCGTGATTTTTTTGATTTTGTCTTTCCAGTCTTGTTTTCTGTTGGATAAATAAGCGTAACAACAGGATTCATAAACACACTAAATGGAGAATCCTTTTCAGGCTTAATGATAAAAAGCTGGAGAGACTTGCCAACTTGAGGAGCTGCAATTCCAACGCCTTCTGGGTCAGATGCAGTAACTAAGGTATGTTTCATTTCTGCAATAAGATCCAGTAACTCTTTATCAATTTTTGTAATTTTCTTTGCTTTTTCAGATAGCACTGGTTGTGGTGCTTGGACAATTTCCATGAGGGTATTATACCATGAGCTTGACACCAAATGACAAACTTGCAATGCTTAACGTATGTTGAATTTAGCAGTTTTCTTAGGAGGAATGGCAGTTGGACTTCTTTTTGAGGCTATTTTTATGGCAATTTCTGAAAAAATACATGGAAAGCCTATCCGTGTAACGCATCATTTTTCATTTGCAAAAAAAATCAGTATGTGGACTCTACCTATTTGGGGATTTGTTGCCGTGTTGTCGATAACAAGTACCCATTATTTACTATTTTTCTTTATTGCAGCGATAGGTGGTACCATAGCTGAATTTGCTCTCGGAAAATTTTTGGAATTAGCATTCAAAACAAGAATTTGGACCTATAAGCATGGCCAATTAGGTAAATACACGAGTCTTTATTCTTTTCCATACTGGGGAGCAGGAGGCCTTTTCTTTTTAGCATTAGCACACCTTGTAGGAATATGATAGAACAGCTGTGGAATTTAACCTATTTACGTTGGCATATTCTGTTTACTTTTCTTCCAACAATTGTGTTGTGGGCTATTTGGGGAAAGTATTTTCTCAACTATAAGAAGACAATTATTGTTATCTCAGTACTTTGTATTATGTGGGGGTTTCTTTTTGATATGACAGCCTCACCACTACTGCATGTTTGGTATTTTCCAACAGCAGGGAAAATAGGTATCTGGTTCTGGCATTTACCAATTGAAGAATATCTTTTTCTTCTCCTTGTTCCACAAGAGCTGACCTGTATATTTCTTTTACTAAGGAGGGTTTTGTACAAACGTGGTTAATTACATGTATTTGCTCCTCAATGGTATCTTTTTTAGCGTTTCATGTTTATTTTTCTTCCTCAGATATCCAAAGGAGATAAAAAAGTCATTCAAATTAGTACTCGCAGGAAGTATATTTGGCTTTTTGGGTTATTTCCTCACAGAGCTTCCAGCCACATACTGGGGAGCGTGGACATACTATAGAAATAGTGTTTTGGGTATTTATATTGGTAAAAGTGTTATCGAGACCCTCCTTTGGGCAGTACTTCTTGGAGCAATTATGGGCGTTGCTGTTTCAGTCTTTGCCTCACGTGAGGAAAAAGGAAAAGGCTTCTAATCCTATAGCTTTCTTTTTTGAAGGAAATTTTGTATAATTTCCACCTATGTCACAAGAACGATTGCGAATAGCTTTCGCCCCTAATAGACGATGGGTTGCAGAATTGGCATTGCGACAATTTAGACGCTATGCAACAGATCAAGATTTTACCTATGAAGAAAATCGATGGACTCATGAATGGGCTATAACGGCTGACCAAAGAGCACAAAGACAATGGTCACATTTAGGTGCTATTGTCAGAGCTGCCACAATTTTTGAAAGGCAAGTAAGAGAACAAGAAGGGGTACAGGCACAGCAAGCAATTCAGGATATGGTAACTGAGAGAGTCAGTTGGTTTGCAGAAGGATTTTTTAGAAGAAGACAAGGTTTACCAGCAGTAGATCAATCTAATCTTTCTTATTAATTCCCCAAATGGCAAAGAGTAGAGGTTGAATATTACTTTTTGAAGGCAAGATCATCCTTCCGCGCCTGTCTCGTTTCTCTCGCAGGCGAGCTTATAAATTTCTTGAAATTTACTCCTTCCACGCTTGTCTGCGGCTACGCCTTGCAAGCGAGCTCGTAATTTTGTTGCAAAATTACTCCGCTCCCCAGGCTTTGAGGGCTTGATTGGCTTGTTGATCGTCTTTTGAAAAATGATCTAAAATATAGTGCATTTCATCAACTGCTTTTTGCTGCTTTGCTGCGTCAACAATACGTCCACTGCTATCAACTGCTAGGGAATGATAGAAAAGTCCCAAGGCATAATACGCATCTTTATAATCTGGCTTGAGCTGTACTGTCTTTTCAAGTGCAGTAATTGCCTCAGACAGATGTCCAGACTGTCCATAAATAAGCCCTAAATTATAGGCAATTTTTGCATCGGTTGGTGCCAGGGATGCTGCTTTTTGAATAGCAGTAAGCGCTTCTGCATAATAATTTGGATTTTGGGGAGCAAGCATGTAAAGAATTCTAACTCGAGATTTCCAGAATGTGACATTATTTGGATGTGAGGCAACAAGAGAGCTACTTACACCAACTGCTTCTTCTGCGAGTTGGGCTGCAGTTGTTGCATTATTTTGTTGGGCAAGCGCTGCTGCAAGGACTGCGTCATTGATAGAAAGCTCATCTTGAAATACTGGCTCTGCTTGATCTTGTTGGACAGCTTGGTGAAGAGGAGTATACGCTGTCTGATATTCACCTGCATGGTCTAAATTGTATCCAAGTGCATAGAGCTTGTCAGAGCTCCACATATTGAATAAAACCGAGAGGAAGTAAAGGGACACAAGACCAACTCCGCTGAGTCCAACCCATTGAAATCCGGATACGCTTATACTCTCACTGGCATTCTTTGGAAAGAGAACCATCTTTTTCGTGGTAAGCACATCTTGTACCAAGAAGACAAATCCTGGAATAAGAAAAAGGAAGATATTCATAATAACAACTGAAAAGCCGAAGAAATTAGTCACGAGTGTACCAACATATGCTGCGAGCAGGGCAGCAACAAGATATTGTCTGTCCTGTGATACATCTTCTTCTTTTGAATCTTTATACCAACGCTTTTTTGCAAGGAATAAGAAGAAGACTATCATCACAAGGTAAGTACCAAGTCCGAAAGCACCTGTTGTTGCAAGGTAATTGAGGTACTCATTGTGTGCTTTGTTATATAAATAGTCCCATTCAGAAGTCAGATTGTGTGCTGCTGGTCTATTTTGGTAATAAGCAAAAGCAAATGTCTCAACACCTGTTCCGATAATTGGGTGTGAAAGCCATGCTTTGATAGCGCCTTCCCAGACATACAGACGAATTTTACCAGAATCTGTTCCGCCAAACTCTCCTGCAGGTTGTGCTGGTGTTGTTGGCTTACTATCAGAAGTAGGAGCTGCTTGTTGACTTACTTTTGGCGTGAGAGCTTGTCGGAGGCCAATAAAGGTAAAGCGGTCTATCTGGTCAAATGGACTTCCAATGAAAAAGGTGATGACAAGAAGGCTTGCAAGAATGCCAACAAATGCAACTTGTTGCTTAAAAAAGCTCTTTAAAGTGGCTCGATGCGTCCAGACGACCATACCAATAAGTGTCAAAAGGGCAAATCCAAGTCCAACAAATCCAGACTTTGCGCGAGTATAGATAAGGTCTACATAGAAAAGGATAGTTGTCAAAAAGAAAATACCTGCCCACAATTTTCTCTTCTCTTTCCAGAAATGAAGCGTTGCATGGATGGCAAGGGGAATAAGTGCAACTAAATATGCAGCAAGCCAGTCAGGCTGACCAAGTGTTGAGAAAATTCTGACTTTTGGTTGGAATGCAAATGTCCAGCAGGAGACATCAAGAGTCCCTCGGAAGACAAAACAAGTTGGATCGTAGCCAAAATGACTGGGAAGTCCCCACAAGGCAACAGCTGCTCCTCCTAAAAGTATTGCAGATACATAGGAAGCAATTTGCTTTTTTGTGACATTACTAACAAAGGCATAATATAAAAGAACATAGCTAAAAAGTGACAAGAAGCCACCGTTAAAGCGAGAATAGTAGCCCCACCATGAAATTCGTGGATCTATAGAAAAAATAGTTGAGACAAGCTGGGAAAGAAGAAAAAGAAGGATAGGGATATCAAGAGGAGTTCTTTGGAGTCTAAATTGCTTTTCAACAATGCTTTTTCCAACCCACGCGCCAACTATAATAATAGTTAGCCCAAAGGTAATCCACATTTTGTTAAATTCAAAAAGCTCTGAAGTATCTGAAAAGAATACCAGTGGTACAAGAAGAAAAAGCGCGAAAAAAGACCAACGAAGTAATCTGTCTAAAAAGCTAAACATATTCTTATTGTACCATGAAGAATTCAAAACCAACAGGCACTTCTTATTTCCGACAAAAATAAAAGCACCCTTTTTATAACCGCAAAAGCGGTCTCCACAGGGGAGAAGGGTGCAGTGATGCAAGTTGTGGCATGGGGAAAGGAAACTACACCTTACGGTGCAGGGTTACTGCCTTGGGCAGCACTACTTTGGATGACGTTTCGCTAGTTCAGCGGCAATCTGTTGGAGGAGCTGGATGAGCTCTTGGTCCGACATATCGCCGATGTTTTGGGTGGTCGAAGTCGTAGGACCCGACGCACTTCCGTTGGTGTATTGTTCAGGCGTCAATCCCTGGTAAGTCCCGTTGAGGAAACCTGCCAGTTGGTCTGTCGTCGTAAAGATCCGGAGATCTCCAGACTGTGAATTGACCAACGCTTGGAGCGTCACGCCTGCGTCGTCAGTTGTCGTAGCAGTGAGTTGCCAGTAAAGGACTCCTGCATGGACAATCGGTCTTGGTTCAAGGAGGGTAATCTTACCACCCTTGTCCGTTGCCCACTGGATTTGTGGGAGCGGAGACTGCACGTACTGCGCAGCTTTATTCGGACCGATGAGTGAGCTATCACTCGGGAGCTTGTACAAACTCATAGCACCGCTGTGGGCGTCCCAGACGAACACGGAATTTACACCGAAGCTTCCCCCATAGGGTTCTGCCGCAGTGACCCACTGTGGTCCTTGAGTTGTCGGCAACAGGTAAGGCTGTTGGTTCTTACTGTTGTCGATAGAGGGTACTTGTGTTTGATCCTGATGGACCCACCACGCGTTCCAGATGCCATTCCGATACTGCCACGCGTTGCCTATGGCTTCCGCGAGATCAGCAGGGAACAGACGTTGACCCGTAAACCTTGGATCTTGCACTGCTTGGTCGACGGAGAGATCTTCGACTTGTCCATCCGCATGGAGGACGAAGACTCCGGCCCAATAAGGCACGTTCACAGGGAACTCGAACTTGTACCTTTCGTAGGGTACGAGCATGAGCACCTGCAGGCT
>PRDT01000038.1 GCA_003173995.1 Candidatus Levyibacteriota bacterium
AGAAAATTATTGGTATAAGAGATGACAAAAAGGAAAGTAACAGATAGGTAAAGCTTCGTAAGAAAATATTTGCAAAAGCCTTTTCATAATTTAAAATTCCTTGTATGATAGCTGTACGTTATGGAAAATTTTAGTACCCCAATGATGCGTCAATACAAGGAGATAAAAGCCAAATATCAGGATTGTCTTCTTTTTTATCGAATGGGAGATTTCTATGAACTATTCATGGAAGATGCTCATATCGGCTCTCAAATTCTTAACATTACCCTAACGAGTAAAGCAGGAGGTAAAGATGGCAGAATTCCCATGGCAGGCATTCCATATCACGCGGTTGATAGTTACCTCGCAAAGTTAGTAAAAGCAGGCCATAAAGTAGCAATTTGTGAACAATTGAGTCCTCCAAATAAAAAAGGGCTTGTGGAAAGAGATGTCATTCGTATAGTTACTCCTGGGACAATGCTTGATGAAAAAGCACTTGAAAAAAAAGAAAATAATTTTCTTATTGCAGTGGAGCAAGAGGAAAATATTATTGCTTTAAGTATTGTAGACCTCTCAACTGGTTATTTTGCAACAACCGAAATTGAGACTGATAACCCTTCCCATTGGCTGCAAGACGAATTGGCAAAAATTGCTCCTTCCGAGTGTATTCTTCCTGAAGAGCTCTATAACGATGGCACATTTATCAAACTGCTTAAGACACAACCTGCAATGAATATTTATAATTTTCCAAATTGGGATGAGTATGCTTCTCGATCTACAAAAATACTGAAAGAGCATTTTAGCGTGACAACACTTGAAGCATTTGGTATTGAAGACAAACCACTTGCTCTTCAGACTTCAGCAGCGCTTTTGGGATATCTGCAAACAACACAAATGACGCAGGTAAGACACATTAAAAAAATCACAGTTTATGAGAATACGAAGACAATGCTCTTAGACCGTTCAACCATGCTCAATTTAGAACTTTTCTCAACCTTAAGAGATCACGATACGCATGGATCTCTTCTTTCAGTAATTGATGCGACTATCACTGCCATGGGAGGAAGACTTTTGAAAGAGTGGATGAAAAATCCTCTGCTTGAAAAAGATGCCATAACAAAAAGACATGAGGGAGTTGAGGTTTTGTTTGCAGAACACCGCAAAAGAAATGAAGTTCGAAGCCTCTTGGAAGAAGTAACTGATATTGAGCGTATTATCTCTCGTCTTGCTGTCAATATTGGCAATGGGAGGGATCTTATCAATCTAAAAAATTCTCTCACGCAAATGCTCCAGGTAAAAGATAAAATAGCTAAAGAAAAATCAGCAATCTATGTGGATATACAAAAAAGTATTGATACTGACATTCAAAAGGTTATTGACATTATTACCTCTCGCATTCTCCCGGAGCCCCCAATAGATACCCGAATAGGTGGCATGATAGAAAAAAATGTTTCAGAAGAATTAGATAAATTACGAAAAATTATCGGAAGTAGTAAATCATGGATAGCTGATTTGGAAAAAAAGGAAAGAGAGAGGACTGGTATTTCGTCTCTCAAGATTAAATTCAATCAAGTATTTGGATTTTATATAGAAATTAGTAGAGCGAATTTACATCTTGTACCTGCTTCATACATGAGAAAACAAACTTTGGTAAATGGAGAGAGATTTATTACCGATGATCTGAAGCATCATGAAGAAATTATTTTAACTGCTGAGGAGAAAGCAAATGATATTGAATACCAATTATTTAATGAGACTGTCAGTAAAGTGCTTAATTTCACAGAAGCTCTCCAAAAAGCTGCTGAGGGGATTGCCATTCTTGATTGTATTGCATCTTTTGCACATATTAGCCAAAAGTATTCGTATGTCAGACCCAAACTTCTCTATTCAGGAGAGATTCGTATAACCCAAGGACGGCATCCTGTGGTCGAACAACTTCTTGGAGTAGATACACAATTCGTTCCAAATGATGTTTGTCTTGATAATATTTCTCAAAGTCTTCTTCTCATCACTGGCCCTAATATGGCAGGCAAATCAGTCTTTATTAGGCAAGTTGCATTATTAGCACTTCTCAACCAAATTGGATGCTATGTTCCAGCAGAATCGGCAAAATTGAGTATTGTGGATAGGATATTTGTTAGATCCGGTGCATCAGATGTTATCACCTCGGGACTTTCAACCTTCATGGTAGAGATGGTTGAGACAGCACACATTCTTCATAACGCAACTTCTCATTCGCTCATTGTCATGGATGAAATTGGACGAGGAACAAGTACGTATGATGGCATTTCTATTGCCTGGGCAGTGGCAGAGTATTTAGTTAAGCATTTTAAATCCTCTCCCAAGACACTTTTTGCAACACACTATCACGAACTTCAAGCGCTTGAGGAAGAATACCCAAGAGCCATCAAAAATTTCCATATGGCTGTTGCAGGAGAGGCAAATAATCCTATTTTTCTGCATACGCTTCTTCCAGGAGGAGCTTCTCATTCATTTGGCGTTGCTGTTGCAAAATTAGCAGGTGTACCAGAAGAAGTTATTGAGAAAGCAACTTCGATGCTCCATAGTCTAGAAAAGAGAAACACGCAATCAACTCCTTTAGAACAGATTAGTGAAGAACGTAAAGGATCTTCCACTCAACTTTCTTTAGCCATCAGACTCATCCAAAAAGAGCTTGAAAATATTGATATTGCAACGATGACACCACTTGAGGCAATGAACAAACTATCTGATCTAAAAGAAAAATTAAAATTGTTAGAGATACTTCCTCAGCACTTACAAAAGTTAGATTAGAAATATAATGAATATGAAACTTGCTAGAAAAAGACTAATACTTCTTATAACTGTCTTATTAGTGCTGTTATGTATTCTTTTCTTTTTTCTGCCAATATTTAATTGCAGGTTACGTATTGGTATAGGCACAACAATTCCTCATACTTGTACAGCATATGGATATTTCTTCCAATCAGTAAGTTTGAAGTCACTCATTATCTCTCCCGTTCATTATTAGCTAACTAGTTGCTTCTTCCTACAGCCTATACTATTATTGTCAAATAGTTATGGCTACCATTTATCAGCTCCCTCCCGATATCATTGCAAAAATTGCAGCAGGTGAGGTAATAGAAAGACCTGCATATGCAGTGAAAGAACTTATTGAAAATGCAATTGATGCAGGCGCATCAGAAATAAAAATATACATCGAAAATGCGGGACTCACCAAAATTCAAGTTGTGGATAACGGAGAAGGCATGGAGAAAAAAGATTTGCTTCAGTCTTATCAACCTCATACAACAAGCAAAATTACGAAGCACGATACTCTTATTGGTATCAAAAGTATGGGTTTTCGTGGGGAAGCACTCGCATCCCTTGCTGCAGTCAGTAGACTGAGTATAAAAAGTCGAATAAAAGGACACCCAACAGGCTACGAGATTCAGATACAAGATGGGAAATTACTCAAAGAAAATCCAATAGGAATGAGTCAGGGAACAATAGTTACATCTGAAAATCTTTTTGCAACAATTCCTGCAAGAAAAAAATTTTTAAAAAGCACACAGACAGAACTTCGACACTCTTTGGATATGGTGAATCATTTTGCAGTTGCATATCCATCTATTCATTTTGTCCTGCAACATAATAAACGAGTTTTACTTGATTTTCCTACAGCAAAAAACTCAACCGAACGTATCTCAGATATTTTAGGACATGAAAATTTCACACTTTTCCTACCAGTCAAAAGAACAGACAGTCATATACAACTAACAGGTTTTATTGCCAAACCTCAATTTTTTTCATCCACACCTTCCAAACAAATATTATTTATTAATCAGAGAAAAGTAACTGACAAACTTATTGCACTGGCAGTGAAGGAAAGTTTTGGAACAATGCTTGAGCCGACAAGCTATCCACAATTTGTGTTATTTCTTACCATGCCATTTGAAATGGTAGACGTGAATGTCCATCCACGAAAAGAGCAAGTGAGTCTTATCAATCAAAAAAATATTTTTCAATTTGTGAAAGAGACCATTTCTGAAGTATTGCAAGAAAATAATCTCACGTTTCAGAATTTATCATGGAAAAGAAAAGGAGTAGGAATGACAAATTCATTTGCAGGCAAATTACTCAGAAAAAATGTTTTGGAAAAAAATTCCTTAGAGATAGACAAGCAAACTTCCTTTACCCAACTGCACCGCCTGTACATTGTCGTTGAGACGAAAAATGGCATGATACTTTTTGATCAGCATGGAGCACACGAGCGTATTCTTTTTGAAAAATTAAAACAAGAATTTATGAAGCAACAAAAAAAAGGTACTAAAATGAAACTTCCCAAACCAATCACAATGAAATTAACCAAAACTCAATCACTTCTTCTCAAGGAGCATCAATCTTTATTTACCTCTTTTGGATTTCAATGGAAAGCTCAACAACTCATTGCTGTTCCAACACTATTCCAAGACCGCAACCCCAAAGAATTACTCGTTCAACTCCTAGAAGACTTGGAGGAAGATAAAGTGATGAAAAATGTCGATGGTATTTCTGAAGAAATGCTCGCATTCTTAGCATGCAGGGCAGCTGTGAAAGCAGGAGATATATTAGAAGAAAGTCAGATGAAAAAGATAGCTGAAGAATTAGAAATAACTCCCAATAATGCCACCTGTCCTCATGGCCGACCAACAAAAGTATTTTTTGAAAAAGAATATATTGACAGCCTCTTTAGAAGATAACGTTTGCTCCCATGCTTAGATCAGGAACAGTAGGAATATCTGCAATTCGTGCTCTTCTAAATCCATGTTCAATTTGTAATGCTCTCTGTGTATCAAGTGAAGGAATAATTCCATTACTTATATATCTTGTGAAAAATGGAACTACATCTTCAAGAAGAGCATCTATGGTAGGGTATCTTTCTAATAAATTGCCTGTTGTAGCACGTAATATAATATCAGCAATATTTGGTACTCCTATTGGTGACATATGTTTTTCTCTTATTGCTAATACGTCCTCTTCTCCTATGTAGAAGTAGGAATCATTATATTCTGGCAAATTACCCCCAAACATTTCATACAAAATAACTCCCAATGCTCTTACATCAGTTGCTGGTGTTGCTGGTTCTCCTAGATATTGCTCCAATGCAGCATACCCATTGGTTCCTTCAAGCATGTTATATTCAGTGACACCTCCACCAACTCTATATGCTGTTCTCCAATCAATAACTACAATTTCACCTGTGTCTTCTCGTACTACTATATTTGCTGGTTTAACATCTTTGTGAATAATGCCACGTTTATTCGCCTCAGAAAGTGAATGAGCTACATCCATAAAGACTATTGCTGTTTCATAGAGGAATTCATCAGGAGTATAATCCATTCTATTTTCAAATATGGTCTGCAGAGTACGTCCTTGAACATGTTCTGTTAATGAATAAGCAACACCTTCCTCGTTAACCGCAAATCCATACGCGTGCGGAACATGAGCTACATCTTCTAATTCTCGTAAGATGTCTATTTCTCTTACAAAAGCTTGCTGAGCATACCAACCGTGCATATGAGAGCGCTGATCAACTGTTCTCAAGGCTAGATGTTGAGGAATACCATCCTGCAAAGCATGGCCAAAAAGAACATGTCCAACGTTATTATTTACACCATAATCACCCAAACCTTGGATATTGAAGATAGCACCTGTTCGCATTAAATATTCATGAAAATTACCAGGAATAGCCTGTTCTGGCCTCAAATTGTGGACAAAAGAAAAGGGAAGCGTAGGCCGAATGACCTCTTGTTGATCTCGTGTTTCAGACATGAGGGAATTATAGTACAAATAAAGCTATTTGTAAACTATAGGGCTAATTTAGGTCGCTTAACCAAAAATATGCTTTACGAAAGGAAGCTTTTTACCAATACTTACGAGGACAAATGAGGCTAAAAGCCCAGTCACAAAATAGCACAACGCATAGAAGAGAATAGGGGAATGAATGGAATATGGATTAAATTGAGCTATTTTATCTCCAATAACATCAAGAACAATAATGTGAATGAGATAGATACCAAATACCGTTGAGGCTATGTATCTCAAAACACTGATTTGTCCTACAGAAAGCTTTGTCATTTTTTTTCCAAAGGAAACAAGAAGAAGAAAAGCACTCATGCTTTCTACCAGAATAAAAGGACTCAAGCTATGAGAGGGATATGCATTAATATTATGTGAACTGAGAATAAATGAGAGCATTAAGGATACCAGAAAAACACTACTGAGGACGAGTTTTCCAATCCAATTAAGAGAAACTGTTCGTACAAGTGCTCCAAAAATATAGTATCCAATATAGGGGATACCTATTGTAAAAATGATTTTTTCAAGGCTTAAATAAGGCCAAAAATACCCAACAAGATGAAGCACTAATCCACTCATCAAAGCCCCAAAACAAATAGTCCACTGTTGGAGAGGGGATTTGGAAAAAAGAAATTTTGCCAAAAAGGGAGTTAACAAATATAAAAGTGCTATAAGTGGCAAGAAATAGAGATGCATCAGAGACCCTGTGAAGATACTCTGCCAAATAAAAAGCGGAGTTATTTGATAACGTCCCCAATACCACATCCAAAAGAAATAAATAATTACCCAGACAATAAAAGGAATAAGAATGTGTCCTATACGACGTTGATAGAATTTCTTCGGATCCGCTACTTTATCCTTCTTGAGAAGTAAATAACCACTTAGTAAAACAAAAAGTGGAACAGCAATTTTACCAATAAGATTTAAGACACCAAGCACGTCACCTGAAATACCAGATGAGAGAGCAGAAAAGACTAAATACCTATCAGTAGCATGAATAAGGATAACTAAAATACCTGCAAGAATACGTATAACATCAGCACTGACATCATAAGCAGTATTTTTTTGCGTCATGCTTTGATTATAGTAAATCTATTACCATTTCGCATGTTGAAAGAAGTATTAGAAGTAGCTGTGTTCTTCATCACCGTGAAGTGCCGAAATAATGGTAAAAGGGAACTTCAACATATCCAACAAAACCTCAGCTACTAAATGCCCAAAGACTAATGCAAAAGGAGGATGATAAGATTTTGTATAGGCACGCATATTCTTACTATAATCTTACTATTAGCCACAATGCAGTGATCTACGTCACAAAGTGCTATACTACCCATGTGTCAACCATAAGTATTGCAGACAAGCTTGAAAAATTCTTTTCCTTATATCCTTTACAATCATTTCAGAAAGGAGATATTCTTATTCATGCAGGAGAGTCACCAGCAGGTATTTTTTATATTAAAAGCGGCATTGTCAGAAATTACTGGATATCCCTGGAAGGAAATGAGGTTACCCTCAATATGTACAAGCCTCAAACATTTCTTCCTATGTCCTGGGCAATAGCGAATGTGAAAAATGCTCACTACTATGATGCCATGACAGAGGTCTGTATACATCTTGCACCAAAAATAGATGTCTTGCAATTTATTAGAAACGAGCCTGATATTATGTATGACCTACTTCGAAGAATATATATAGGAATGGAGGGATTATGGATGCATTTAGAATCCATTAGTAGTGGAACAGCAGCAACGAAATTAATGAGTTCTCTTGTTATTCTGGCCAAACGCTTTGGTAAAAAAGAAGGAGAGGGAATACGGATAGAATTAAAAATGAGTGAACATGATCTTGCTAATTATGCTGGTATGTCACGCGAAACAGCAAGTCGTGAACTTCATAAATTAAAAAATGAAAAAATTGTTAATTTTGAAAAAGGAATTATTCATATTCTCGATATAGAAAAATTGGAACAACTAGTACTGCAATAAATTTACTTCTCTGTCTGTGATTTTTATCACAGCCAATCTTCATACTGTATTAGTAGGATAAGCTTATGAGTAAAAAAGAATTTGTCACACAAATACCTGAGCCACCACTTTCTCGTTTTTTATTTGCAGATACTCGTATGGGATGGCTATGGACTATTTTACGAATCTATATTGGATGGCAATGGCTTTACGCTGGATATGAAAAGGTGATAAGTCCTGTCTGGGTAGGGCCAAAGGCTGGAATGGCAATAGAGGGATTTCTCATGGGCGCATTAAAGAAAACAAGTGGTGCACATCCAGATGTTTCAGGTTGGTACGCAGAATTTATCAAATCATTTGTCCTTCATCATACCGTACTCTTCTCTTATATGGTATCCTTTGGAGAATTATTTGTAGGAATAGCACTTATTTTAGGATTATTTACAGGTCTTGCTGCCTTTTTTGGCGGATTTATGAATATGAATTATCTTTTTGCTGGAACTATTAGTACCAATCCATTTATGTTTGTCATAGAGCTTCTCCTCATTCTTGCGTGGAGAGTTGCTGGGTGGTATGGTCTCGATAGGTATATTCTCCCACTTCTCGGAACACCCTGGCAGCCAGGGAAAGCATTCAAAAAATAAAAGATAAAAAACGCTTGGGTGTTGGTAAGAGGAAGTAAAGATAATGTAGGGATGCTAACTAGAAGTATCTACGACATCTCTCCAAGCTTTTTGCATATTCAGCTTATCTGCATATTTCTCTTTCTCTTCCTCAACCTGCATCATTTGCTTCTGTAATCTTTCTTTATCTGCAACCAAATCAATATTATGAGCACGAAGTGATTCCCTCATGAGTAAATGCTCTAGGGAATATTTATAGAGAAGCTTTACGTTAACCCAGATAAGCAAAGATGATATAAAACTGAGAATGACAATGATGACACTCAATGTTTGATAAGAGTTATATGAAGTCTTATGCATAAGAGCTATTACAATAAAGGCAATCAAAGGAATTGAGAGAAGATTGATAATAACAACTCGTAAGCCAAATATACTTCCCGTTGAATCCAAAGTAAAATTACCAATAAATCCTCTATTTGACCAACGAAATAATATTCCCAAAGAGTAAAGCGCCAGAGTTAAAGCAAGAGGAAGGTGAATAGCCAACATATGTTGTAATGGCACAGGGGAAAATAATTGATATATATCTTCCAAAACCGTTAACATTGATAGTCCACAAACAATAAATATAAGAAATTGAGTAATATGGAAGCGATGAGGAATTCGTGTGAATGGTGGTATGAGGGATAGCCCAATAAGACAAAAGCATAATCCGACAAAAGAAGACGTATGGAAAAATGACATAATACCAAGAGGAAGCTGAAGCATCTGTATCAGTCCTCCAACAAAGGTTAGAGCAGCAAGACTCACTGGTATCCATGTATTCCACCAAGGATAATTGGTTTTTGGATCTTTGTCATAAGTAAGGTGACGTTTGGCTCCAAAAAAAAGAGGAAGTCCTGAAAGCATAAATAGGACTGCCGATGAGGGAACGATAGCTAATTTTTGAAAAAGAAAAAAATTGAAAGAAGGAAAATTAATTACCCAAGCAATCAAAACAACAAGAGACCCAAGGATAAGGATATCATTAATAATAAATGAAGCATATCTGAGTTGTTTTATAAGATTTGTCCGTCGAGGGAAATCGATAGTATCTAATGACTTTGCAGACAAGAATTCTGACATACTTTTAGTATATACCATTCATCATTTTATAGCGACTCACTTTGGTTATATCTCTTTATAAAATGTCCCCATTCATCAGTAACCAGTTTTCTTTATCTAAAATAATATCTTTTGGCATTTCTGTATTATGTATTTTAATTGTTAAATAATAGTTAACAGTATTATTTGTTCTCTTAAAATATTTATACTTGTTAAATAATGTTTGCCAATAATTATTGTCTAATACATTATAAATAACTAATCGTACCTTATGTTCTAAGGCTTTATTTTCAATACTTCTGAGTACCGTAATCATATGTTTTTTATCATCATTTTCAGTGACAATGTCATAAATATAGCATTTATATTTGAGAAATCTGAGAATGACATATCCTACAACCCTATTTCCATCCATAATATTATAGACATCATATTCTCTATTTGGCTTCTTTATATACCTCCAGTATAGATAGTCATGATCTTTTTTTATTCGAAGATATTTTGAATGATGACTATAATAATCCTGGTGCAAACTATCAGTTCTTGTTAAGAGATAGTCGATATTTTTTTTATAAAGAACAAATTTGAAATATCTAACAAATTTTCCCACAACAACATAACCATAATTATTTGCGTGCTTATCAACCTCCACACCTTCGTCATTAGAAAATCCCAAACTAAAATCATATCCTTTTTTCTTTACTTCGTTATAAACATGAGTGGATAATTGAGTGATTAATCCTTTTCCTCTGTGGTCAATATCGGTACACATATCTGTGCAAATCATACACGTATATGTTTTATTGAGATAAGTTATATCTATAGGGAGATTTGTATAATGGCTCACAACATTGTTTTCTTTATCTAAGGCAAGGTACGTTATTGTTTTGTTATGTAAATACTCATCAAAGTATTTCCAAAGTACTAATCTTTTTTTATCTTTATTTTCTATGTGAAATGAGTTATTAAGGAGTTTCGCTAGGGAGGGCAGGAAAGATGGGGAGTATTCTGTTATTTTATAGTCCATATTTGTCATTATCTTCACCAATTGCTGGCGCTTCTTTCATGTCTTTTATATCAAACTCCGAAAATGTTATACATCTTCCTGGAACAATACACTCACCTAATTTAGAGTGATGGAAATGAACTAATGATTTACTGGTAAAATTATTTTCATCTGCTGCAACATCAGACATTTCATTTACTTTTGATGCAGGTATATTTATCTCTGAAAATATTTTTTCAAGTTCCGAGACAGTATATTGAGCAAGTACCTTTTCAATTATCTCTGTTAACGCATTATTGTTTTTCAGACGTAACATGTTAGACTCAAACATAGTTTTATCAAATGATATATGTTGGCTAAGAAAATCAGCTAAGACTCTCCAAATATTTTCATTGCCTGCTGCTATGACAATAAACCCATCCTTTGCTTTATAGACACCAAATGGTGAGATAGCATTATCATGACTTCCTGCTCTGATAGGATTTTTTTTAGTTAGT
>PRDT01000028.1 GCA_003173995.1 Candidatus Levyibacteriota bacterium
AGCACTTGAAGGAATACCTACTCTCCCGACCGGAAGACGAGAAACAATGCGTGGCTTTGCAAGACTTGTTGCGGCTGTACACGAAGGAGCTGGTGAAGGGTTTAACTTTTTTGCTTCTCCAAGCACACATCCTCAGGCAATGGATCATATCCATGCAGGGACTATGCTTCTGGCAAGAGGAATTTATACTCGCGGAACAGTACGCGTACCATCACCTCACGCCTAATTGCTTTGTTCCATTTGGAGCATAATTCGGAAGGACAAGGTGTCCTGTCTTAATTTCTCTCCCATAGACATCAGCACTCACTTCTATTGTCTGACCTCCACTAGCTCCCATGTGGCTAAGAGACATATCTAGATGACAAATCCCATCTACTGGCCTCACACTTCCCAAAATATGCCAGCTTCCCTGCTCTATATTTTCGGGATCCGGCTTGATATTTGGGGATGATGAAGGACTTGCAGTAAAATTAACGTGATGGACTTCAATTCCCTCCTGTGCATTTACTTGCAATTCAAGGATAAGATGATCACCATTTTGTTCTACCTTTTCCCATATCCCTCCAACACTTGGGACTTGCCCCTCTTCAGATGGGAATGATGACACGAATCTATCTGTCGCAGCTCCACCTACAAAACCTAATCCAGCTGCAAGAAATTCTCTTCTACTTGGCATAGAGAGGAAGTATAGAAAAGAAATGTGAAAAAATATTAAGATTACTCTTTTGGAGCTGGAGGAAGTGAGGGATCTGTTTTAGCTGCAGCATAAATAGCCTGCCAGCATCTTCTACAATTATCACCCACTGTTTGACCTAATTCAAATGGCTTTCCTTCAACAAAATCATTGACAACGCCGTTATGAGGACATTGTACCGAAGGTCCTAGCTGAGGATCATAGATATTAGCTACCAAAACATCCAATACTTGAGCTTGTCCATCAGGCATTTCTCGGCGATATTCAAGTGTTGCCATATCCCCTGGAGCTAGTTGTAAACTCTCAGCTGCACAAGGTACCCCCTCTCTATCCTCTCTACGTTCTGCTCCTGCCTCAACCCTTCGCGCGAGCTCTCTTTCATCCATTGGCGGTCTTGGTCGAAATCCACCTTCTGCCATAATTGCGAGATTATAACTTTCTTCTAATAGAATTGCAAATAAGATATTGACACCATAAACTTTCCTGTTATAATCTTCCAGATATGACAGGCGAAACATTTGCAAATGAAGCATGGCAGCAAGGATTCACAGGTTTTGTTACTCAAGGTGATTTGCCAAGTGCAGTAAAAGCAATACAAAGTTTGACTGTACATTTTGACCGCATAGATACGACCTATGATTTTGCAAGACTTGATGCATGGGGTTATATCAGAGACGGGCGCAAAGGTGATATTGATGATAGACGAAGAGAAATGATAGGTGCTGTGTTATGCGCTGAAATAGTGGGACAAGGTGAGGCTGCACAAGCAAAATTTGTTTTGCCAGCATTCAGCACAATGACGTACCAGCTTCCTGTCGCTAATGCTATCGGTATGATTCATGGCCTCATTGGTGCGGCGCAGTTTGATCAGGGCCATTCTGTACCCCCTTGGGATACAAATGGATCTGCAGTTGCGACAATAGATAGACTCCATACATCAATGACGGTAGCTCAAGGATTTGGCGCATTGCCTGGATTCAGATCTTTAGTAACAGAATATCGCTCCCAACTCACACAGCCTCTCACAGCTTTTGGCCGAACTCGTCAAGCAATCTAGCAATTGCTTTCTACTTGTAATTTCTGAGAGAAAATGTCATGATATGACCATGGAAGAACACCTCACAAAAGACCAGCGAAAGGCTCTTCGTCAAGAAGAATGGAAAAAACAGCTTCAAAAAGAACAACAAGGTAAAAGAATGAGTAAAATCCTTTGGTGGGTTGGTGGAGCTGCACTTCTCGCTTTCAGTGTGTGGTTTTTGGTCGTGGTCGTTAACTCCTCAAATTCCCAATCAGTATCTACTGACACAAGTATCAAAGTTCCAGGAGTTACTTCCAAAGATATAAGTGAAGGACCTACAAATGCAAAAGTAGTAATGGTCGAATATGCAGACTTCCAATGCCCAGGATGTGGCGCTGCTTATCCAACGCTTAATAAACTCGAAAGTGAATACAAAGATAAGATGCTCTTTGTGTATCGATACTTTCCTCTCACTCAAATTCATAAAAATGCAATTGCATCTGCAAAGGCATCTTATGCAGCATATTTACAAGGCAAATTTTGGCCAATGCATGATCAATTATTTGCCAATCAACAAACTTGGGCCGAATCAGACAATCCTACCACCTACTACGATCAGTATGCACAAGCCCTCGGGCTTGATATGATCAAATATCACAAGGACTTCAATGATCCAGCGACAGAAAAGATTGTGAAAGACTCAGAGCAAGCATCCCTCAATTTAGGATTAAGCGGAACCCCCACTATCTTTATTAATGGCCAACAAGTGATGGGCTTCAATCCTCTCAATGGTTATAATGACCTGAAAAAGATCATCGACGAACAATTAAAAAAATAATATGAGCATTACAAAAGATGCGTTGCCGGTGTTCCCTCGCCTTCCTTTTTCTGCGAAATATCTTTCCTACGCTGTCCTTGTCCTCGCTTTCTTAGGCTTTTTAGATGCAACTTACCTAAGTATTCTTCATTTCCAGAATGTCATTCCACCTTGCTCGCTTGCCCATGGCTGCGAAACAGTCCTGACGAGTAAATATGCAACAATAGCTGGTATTCCAATTGCACTTATTGGATCAGCATTTTACATTACCATCATGATACTAACTGTTTTGGGATTACAAACGAAAAACTTCCTCTTTACCAATCTCCTTATGCTTATTACAGGCACAGGACTTATCATTTCCATCGGACTTGTCTATCTTCAGGCATTTGTACTCCATGCATTTTGCCAATATTGCCTCACATCAGAAGTTATTAATTTTCTCATATTTGACTGCGCTTGGTGGCTGTGGAGAAGGTACTATAAGGAGGACTAGGCTGCTTTATGATCAAGTCTGAAGAATCCACCAAGTTCTGCATGCTGTTTGTTATCTGTACTTACTACTAACTTCTCGTTTCCTGCATGAGTAGTTGCCCAACCTCCATATCTCAATCTTGCTGGAGCTCGGAACGCTCTGGGTATTTCTCCAAAAATAGTATATGCATGAGGATTCATAAGACTTATTACGCGAGCGATAAGATCTTGAGCATATGCAGCAAATAACGTACTTCGATCTCCTTCTGTTAATTCATCAATCATTCTAAATATTGCTTGAGCTTCTTCTTGTTCAGTAGGATCTAGGGAAGATAATCTTCCAATGAGTTGAAGCTTTAGTCCTTCTATATTCCCTTCAAAAGGAATATTATCCCACCCTCCAACCATTCCAGACACAAGAGTATCCACCACTGCTTCGCCTTTAAGAGTTCCTTCATCTTTCAAATGGTGTAAGAGTGATTGGATATCATCTGTAAGCTGAGGTGTCCCGATGGTTCCGGTAACTACGTATCGTCCTGTTCGTTCATCCAACTCTCTTTGCTCATCACTTCGTTTGTCTTCCAATGCTACAGTAATAGTAATTAGCCTTGTTGCATCGTCATTAAGCATACCCATTAGACTCTCTAGAGGATTATCATCAGTACCAAGCACAAGGCAAACAGATTGTTCGTGAGGTGAATCAAAAACTCTATTTATAATGTGTCTTGAAACCTTATCCCCAGCCACATCCTCGTACCTTCTTTCATAATCACTCCATTGAGAATCCTGAGTAAGATATATTCGATAAATACCATTAGAATGATCTGAAGAAAGATCTGCTCCCTTAGTAAAATTGACTGCACTTAATTGAGCAAGTCTATGTAATTGAGTAATTTGTGGGGGCCTTTCTCCTTCAATTTTAAGACCTGCAATCATTGAACCTTCTGGATGCATAGATATATGCAGTGTATAAAAGAAGCAAGATAAAAGTCAAACAGAAGCCTATTGGAGCTCTTCTTCTGAGTAGATTTGGGTGAGATCAAGCTTCTTCCAAGGGAAAATTTCTTTATCTGAGAAAATAAGTCCTGCTTCTTTTTCAGCTGCTTCCTTACTCTCTGAAGCATGGATGAGATTGTATTGCTGAGACATCGCAAAATCGCCTCTGACGGTACCTGGAGCAGCTTTTCGACCCAAGGTAATACCTATCATCGTACGCACAGTCTCTGCTGCATCTATTCCCTCCCAGAGCATCGCAATAATTGGATATGACTTCATGTAGGACTTAAGAGCTGGGAAAAATGGTTTGTCTGAATGATGTGCATACCAGACATCCAGAGTTGCATCATCAAGTGCCATCATTTTCATAGCTACTAAATGCAATCCTTTTTGCTCAAATCTTTCGGTGATTTTGCCAATTAAGGCTCTTTGAACACCGTCTGGTTTGATAAGAACGACTGTTTTCTCCATATAATTACTTTAACAAATCCTCGAATTCTTGTCTATCTTCAAAGTTACCAATCACGGCTAAATTGAGTGGTTCTTTGAGATATTTTGCTGTAATTCGCTCTATATCTTCCATACTGACTGTATCTATTTTCTTGAGGACTTCCTGTGGGTTCTCAACTTTACTCTCAAGAAGCTCTTGTTGGCCATAGAATGTCGCAACAGAGCGACTATCCTCGAGGTCCAGTACCAAATGTCCCTTCATCAATTCTTTCCCTCTATTCAATTCATCTGCTGTGATATTCCCCTTCTCACTCATCTTTCGTGACTCCTCAACAATGACTTTAATTGCCTCTTTTGCTCGACTTACCTCAAGTCCTGCACTACTGACCAAAGTCCCCGCATCAACATAATTATCAGAATTTGTGCGGACATAATATGCTAAGCCTCTTTTTTCTCGTACTTCATGGAAAAGTCGACTACTCATACCTCCACCCATAACAGAAGCTAACACATCAAAAACATATCTATCTTCATGCTCAAGTGGCACTGTACGCACACCTAATGCAACATGAACCTGCTCTGTCTTTTTATGCTTCAACATAACTGCTGGACTTTCTTGGTGCTCAACAACCCCTGGCGCTTTAATAACATCAAACCTTTTCATACCTCCAAAATACTTCTCTACAAGCG
>PRDT01000077.1 GCA_003173995.1 Candidatus Levyibacteriota bacterium
AGCAGCCGCAATACTATTTTCACTTGCCGAGTCAGGACGTGTTATTACTCCAGAAGTACTTGCAGCAGCTGTAGATATGGGTGTTATGTCAATTGGGGCAGAAGCACCTGATGTGATTATCCTTCCAACACAAGAAAGAATTTTCAAGGTAAGTATTGGTGGACCATATGTTGACCAAGGTGACGTTGCCTTAGTACAAGAACTTTGTGCAACCCTGGAAAGCGCTACAAATGTAGACGAAGTATTTGGTAAAGTTTCTAACCACAAAAGGAAAGATAGAAAACATAGAGCTGTCAATTTATCTCTTGCCTATGATGGTCAAGGGATATTGCATATATATCATCGTGCTCGAGTGAAAAAAGGTATTGAAGTAAGAGATTATGTTATCCAAAGAAATGCCCAGACGCAAGAAGCCACACTGGCACTTGCTTCATCTCTTGGGATTGCTGCGTAATATTTAGAATTGTTTTCTCAAACATTTATAATGCTGATGTCCTGTCCTTAACCAAGCAATTTTTATTCGCATTTGTTGCGAATTGAGCTTCTTTTGCATTCATCATATACTCCACCCAATCTTACAAAAGTAAGAATGTGAGGGGGTGAGAAAATTATGCCAGTAAAAGGAGAATTAACAGTAGGAGCCCCAGTAGAGGTAGATACACCAGTAGGTGCAGTAAATGTTCCAAGTAGTATTGGAGCACGACTAAGTATTGTTGGAGACAGAGATCAGTCAACAGACGGTGGTGCAACAGTTGCCGAACCAACAGTAGCAGCTCAACCAGTAAAACCATGGGAAACCAGAGCCCCAGGTCTGACAGATTTTCAAGACATGTGGGGAGCAGCTCATGGAGGGGACAGTGCATTAGACAGACTTGTTTTACGACCAAGAGCACGACAAGTAATAGGTGAAGTAAATACCTATCTTGATGCAAATGGTCTTGAGGACGGAGAGAAGGGTATGAAAATTCTTTCTCTTGTCGGTTCTACCGGAGACGGAAAAACTTCTGTCGCAGACGCAATTGTTCAAAGAGCACAAGCACGTGGTATTCGTACCATGGATCTTGATCCACTTGATTTACTCAGTGGAACAGCACATGCTTCACAAAGAGCTTTCCGTACAGATATCAATGATTTCTTAAGCGAAGCTATTAGAGAGGCAAAGCTTGAAGGACGAAATGCGAAAGCAGTTATTGTCTTGAATGAAGGCCATGCCTTCCTTTCTCGAACAGAAGGTGATCCTGAGTGGAGACAACGCGCAGCTGCATTAAATAATCTTGTAGATCAGTATGCTAAGAGACAAGATGTACAAATCGTTTTTGTAGTCACATCTCGTTTCCCATTAGCACCAGATGTACAACGAAGAGCAGCAGCATGGACACTTGAAATGACAGATCCACGACCAGCAGAGCGCGCATTAGCAATGTATAATTTGCTGAAGCGTTCAATTGGAAGAAAATCTGGAACAAGTAGATCACTTGATGATGAAGTCGTAGAAGCTGTAAAGCATCTTGGTTCATTAGACGCAGGAAAGTTAGGTCAAATTATGGCCCAACTTGAAGAAGCAGCTAATGCTACAGGAGATGAATACGATGAAGAAGATGAAGAGACATCTCAAGAACATGCATGGGCAGCAAGACTTTTTGGTCTTGTAAGAGCTACACGAGGCTTTGCATTTGGAGATATTACAGAGCTTGTGTCAACCGCCAAACTTCGCGCTCGACAAACCAATACACGTGTTTCATTTGACTTAATGATGCAAGTTGCATCAGAACTTCGACCATCTATCGAAGATAGACACGAAGAAGAAGCAAGAGAAGCAGTGGAAATGGGACTAAGAACAAGAAGAACAGGCGCAGCAGCCTAAGTCCTATAGCGTAGAGATTTGAGAGCCTTTCACACGAAGGCTCTCAATCTGTTGTATGCGCAATCAATGCGAATTGGTTATTTTCTCTCCCCACGGTATTATCCACTCTTATAGGATATGAGCGCTGAACGTCTTGAGACAATTGCTCCTGAGAATGGAGCACAAATGCTGGGACAGCCTGCTTTGGCAGATGTGATGCCTCCAGAAGCTGCAGAACTACCAGCTGTGGCCCTGTCTTCATTGGAGGCAACAGCGTTACCCACAATACCCTTTGAAGAGCCTACAGAGCCCACAGGACGACCAGGAAGACGAACTCCTGCTGAGAGTAGCGCTCCTGATGAGCCTGTTGTCCTCATAACCGATGACTTACCTTTGCAGGCTTGGATTAATCTGTCTTTTCTAGGTACAATACTAAGTGAGGCAGCTTCATATCGTAATCCTCAAAGAGATCCTCAGGTGACTGCTCGAAGAGCAAATGGAGTACTTACCCGTGCCACTATTTTGTGTCTTATGCCTTTGCCTGGGATAGCTATTAGAGGCCTCTTAGCCTATGCTGCCTGGGCTGCTATCAATCCTCAGGATGCAGTCGCACAGATAGTCAACCCAATAAAAACGCTTGCACAAATTGGAGGAGACAGGATTGCAGCTTGGAGGGCAGGAGAAAGAGGAAAGGAAGTGCGTGAAGAGAGAAAAGAAGCACGACGTCTTACTGCCTATCAAAAGCAAGTCGCAGACTTTCAAAAAGCACATGCTGATGAAATAGAAGCTTGGGCAAAGAAGTATCATGTCACTGAAGATGAGGCTACTTCACATTTGATGCAAAAAGAATTTGTTGAAACCAACAGGGAGCGCATCCTTGAGTTATTCAAGCTTTTTGAACCGAAAACCTTTGAAGAAGTACGACAGACGCTTTTACAAATGGTTCAGGATGAAATAGATGAAAAAATGGAGCTACAAGCCTTAAGAAGTGCACTTCGCATTCCAGAGGCACTTCTTATTGGCTTAGGCTTAGGAGTTGGAACACTTCTTCTTGGCGAACTTATTCCACTTGCTTTGGTAGGATTTGCGGCAATGCTTCTTTTCCCCATTATAATGCGTGTTGTTATCCCACATCTTGAAGCTGGATATGATAGAGCAAGGGAAAGATATCTCAAAGACCATCCTCAAGTCGAGGAAGAGCACTAAGCTGCAGAAGCAAAAAGGCTTGCATATATTTCATCTGCAGGATCGAGTACTGCTGATGTTGCATCTCCATGACTAGCCTCAACTGGGATAACATCTCCAGGATGAAGTTGAATTGACTCATCACTACTTGCCTTCATATGTTTTTCAAGAGTAGTAGACAAATCCCCGAGTGAAACACCACCATCATGAGCGCCATAATAATAACCTTCATCTGCTTGGACTGTAGGAGGTTGGTCAGTATGATCACCACTAATACGTACAACAATATCAGTAAATCTACCCACACTTGCTAACTGACCTTCAAATCCTGGAGCAAATTTCATGTACCAACTTGTAGTACCATCAGCGTTATGGATTGGATATGAATCAGATGAGTTCTCAGGTCCTAATTGTGAACCTAGATTGTTATATTGTGAAGGAAATGTTTGGGCTGTTGCCAAAAGATAATTTGCACTTACATGCTTGGAATGACACAGGTCAAAAAGTTGTTTTGCTTGATCATCGGTGAGACCATGCCCCCAGTCAGTTTGTTGAATGTGGTGCGTAAAGACATCAAGTGTAATCGTATCGTACCATTGTCCATCGATATTTTGTTCCATAGTAAAGTAACCAGCATGATCACCTGGATTAAAAGGAATATTCACAATATGATCGGTATCTTGTGGAGGAAATGTCGGCGTATCATGAGTACCATGAATAGCGTCAGGACCCTGTGGACCATGTGAAGCAATAGGAACAGGAGCTGCATCATGTGGCAAAAAATGAGATACTCCCCAGCCTAACAGACCAAGTCCTGCTGCTGCCGTAAGAAAAGCTACAGCCTCAGACGTACCAATATGACGTCTTCCACGTCTTTCACGCAGTCTTACTGCTGCAACATCTCCTCTTGTAGCTGTATCTTCACCGCCTGGTGTTTGTTCTGTCGATCTTCCTGACATATTTGAGCGATTTTACTAAATGAATGACCTTCGCTCAATTCGTTATGAATACGAATGGTTAATTAGAGGCCGTACGCTGAAAGAGGAGCATTGCCTATATGAATTCTGCGAAGTGCCATGATATTAGACTCACATTGATAACTTCCACCAATTGTTGAGAACGCACCGACAAATCCATCCTGCTGTAACAGCTTATGCAGTGCACTATTTCCTTGTCCAGAGCCATAAGGATAAGTAAATATACTGATAGGCTTGCCTAAATTGGATTCTAGTTGCTGCTTGGCTGTCATAATTTCTTCCTGATCTTTTGTCGGATTGCCAGATCCTGTTGGATAATGAGACCAGGTATGATCGTAGGCATAAATATGACCACTGTTGACCATTTCTTTGAGTTGATCCCAGGTAAAATAGGTATTGTCTCCCACTCCACCTAAAAGGCCTGTTGCAACCATAATATTGCCAACAAGGTTGTACTTTTTGAGTATCTGAAATGCATACTGGTAATTATCTTCATACCCATCATCAAGGGTTATAACAATACTTCTCCCAGGGAGTTGTGAGTGAGACCTGATAGCATCAACAAGTTGTTGGGCACTAATACTGGTATAGCCGTGAGACAAAATATATTCCATTTGTTGGTCAAAATATCCAGGGTCAACTGTTAAAGAACCCTGACCTTTGGGTTGAGCATCACTCATCGGTTGCACATGGTGATACATGATTACCGGAACTTGTAAGCAAAATCCTGCAGGGATTGCTGGCGTTGGGGTGGCAGTTGGTACAGGTGTAGCTGTTGGCTTTGGGACTATTGTTGGAAAAAGGCTCGCAACAACTTTTTTGGGTGTCTTGAGCACAGGGCGAGGACCTGAATACTGCTCAGCAACATTATAGCTAATACTACAAAATAGGATAAAAAGTGATACTACCAAAAAAATACGAGGAGCTTGTCCTCGCAACTTCTTTGTAAATTTCATATTGGCCTTCATTATACTCCAAAACCTATCTTTTTTTTATTCCTAAATAAGATAAGGTTGCAAAAAAAGCATTTCGCCAAAACGTCCCATGAAAAAGAGTCATCAAAAGAATCACAACAAAGACGATAACGGCATCAATACTAATGCGTCCTTCTGGGCCAAAATAGCTATCTGGGTTGAAGCGAAGCCAAAGAGAAAATTCATCAAGCGTGAGCGCTGCTCCCATACCATAGAGAACAGAAGACACTCGAAATAATGACTTATCAAATTGAGGAATTCTGATAAACCCCGCAATAAGCAGTAAAAATATACCAAAAACAAGATGGTGCACGTGTATATTTCCAATATAGACATTGGTAAAGACATGTTTTGGCAAGACACTACCATTAATGCCGTAGACAATAAGGCGTGCAATAATAAACGTTAAAAGAAATGAGGTTAACATCAGAAATCTCGGCTCTTCTCGCTTGTTGCGGATATACCTGTTGTAAGTGTTTTGCATTCGACTAAAGTACCTCATAGTATGAATTTGCTGGTATCTTTTATTATACCGTAATGGTATAATGATTGAAAGAGCGCAGGACTGCGCGATTTTTGTACCCTATGATAACAAATCCTGATAAAATTAGAAATGTTGCCGTTATCGCTCACGTCGACCATGGCAAAACAACGTTAGTTGATTTCCTTCTCAAGCAATCTCATACATTCAGAGAAAATGAAGAAGCCATGCAACAAACCACTATTTTAGACTCCAATCCACTGGAAAGAGAACGTGGAATTACCATTTTGGCAAAAAACACAGCAGTAACCTATAAAGATATTAAAATTAACATTATTGATACTCCAGGCCATGCTGACTTTTCAGGTGAAGTAGAACGAACACTGAATATGGCTGATGGAGCTTTGCTTATTGTTGATGCGCAGGAAGGTCCAATGCCTCAAACCAAATTTGTGTTAAAAAAAGCTCTCCAATTAGGACTGAAGATTATTGTTGTTATTAATAAAATTGACAAACCTCTTGCTAATATTCCGCACACTATAGAGCGTATTAGTGATCTTTTCCTTGAACTTGCAACAGACACTGAACACTTAGAATTCCCAGTTCTTTATGCAATTGGAAGAGAAGGTAAGTCTGGCAAGACAGAAGATGAAGCACGAAATAACTCTACCCTTGAAACACTATTTGATGAAATAATCCAGTATATTCCATCACCAAAAGTTGCAGAAGGACCTTTCCAAATGCTAGTAACAGCTCTTGATTACGATACACATAAAGGAAAGCACGTTATTGGTCGTGTTGTGAGAGGAACGCTTAAAAAAGGGCAATCCCTTGTATTGCTTCACGAGAATGGAACAACTTCAGCACGAGCAGCAACAATTGCTATTACTTATGGTCTTAAGAAAACAGAAGTTGATGAAGTTGGAGCAGGAGAAATTGTTGATATGACAGGTGTTGATGGAGCTACAATTGGAGATACGTTAGCTGATCCATCTGACCCAACACCACTTGAAAGAATTGCTGTTGAAGAGCCAACTATTAAAATTTCCATGGGCCCAAATACCTCACCATTTGCTGGAAAAGAAGGTAAATTTACCACTTCACGACAAATTTTAGAAAGACTTGAAAAAGAACTCGAGACCAATGTTGCGCTGCGCCTTGAGAATGTTGGAGATAAATTTATTCTTTCTGGAAGAGGCGAACTCCATTTATCAGTCTTGATTGAAACCCTGAGACGAGAAGGTTATGAATTTCAAGTAGGCAAGCCAGAAGTTATTACTAAAATGGTTGATGGGGTTGAGATGGAACCAGTGGAAGATGTCATCATTGACGTCCCAGATGATTATGTTGGTTCTGTTACTCAGGAATTAGGACAAAGAAAGGGAACAATGACCAACATGGAACCAGATGGGAAAGGCAATACTCGTCTTGAATATACTATTGCTTCCAAAAACCTTCTTGGTATGCGAAGTGATCTACTTACTCAAACTAAAGGCACTGCTGTTATTAATACACTTTTCAATGGCTATCAAGAACTTACTCCAGCTTTGGAGAAGCTTCGAAACGGAGTACTTATTGCATCTGAAGCAGGCGTTACCCTTGCCTATGGCCTTGGAAATGCGCAGGAAAGAGGCATTACCTTTGTTGAGCCAGGTACACAAATTTATGAAGGCATGATTGTTGGACTTAACTCAAGAAGAGATGATATTGAAGTGAATGTCACAAAAGAAAAAAAGCAAACAAATATGCGCTCTAAAGGAGAAGGAGTCAAGCTTGTTTTAACTCCTGCGACTATCATGAGTCTTGAGCAGTATTTAGATTTTTTGGAAGATGACGAATTACTAGAAGTAACACCAGTCTCTCTTCGACCTCGAAAAAGATATCTCACGAAAATTGACCGAGTCAGAGCTGCCAGATAATATCTCTCCCGACCATTGACTTAGTCCTCTATTACGTTATACTCACATGTGGCATGAGTTTTGGCTCACCCGAAGATCAACGAAAGCGTGCCTCATTTCGCGCGGGTTTTGACGTCCTTAGAAGGTCACTCCGCCCGATTACTGATGAAGATTATTTCCATCCAGAAGTACCGACAGAGCCACTAAGCCGCAGACGACTTATCAGAGATCCAAGTAAAGAAGCGCTCAAACATGGCGCATCTATTTTAGGCGACTCATGGGATCTGATCCAAGATATTGTTAACTTTAGTGTCGATAGGATGATGAGCAGACGAAAAATGATGATAAGTAGTTTTATTTTAACTGTCGCAGCAGCTGGAGTAATAAAAGTACTCTCTGAAAATCCTAATCTTATTCCTGACCTTATCCAAGACGCACGACTTGCGCCAAAACTAGGCCCTGTCTGGAGTGAGCTTCAAGAATTGTCCAAACCTCTTTCCAATAGTGATTTATTAGGCATGCTTCATAACCCCTATAAAAAAATCGAACTCACGGCCGAAGAAGCAGCCACAGTAAAAATTGTAGGTAATGCTGATAGTGAATATCTCAAAGACGGTGTAAGACACAATCACTTTGGATATGCACAGCCAGACTCATGGATCGCATTTTCAGAGGACAAACTCAACGCTGGCCTTGAAGCAATTGGCGTTACTGGGCAAGTCACTTCTGCAAATTATGCTCAACCAGGAGCATCAAGCGAAGGCCTTATTGGTCATCAGAAATATGCAGGAAATGTTCAGTTGGGGGCTCTGACTGTTGATGACATGACACCTGATTTAAAGGGAGAAATTCCCCCAAGACAAATGATGATAGACCATGAAGGGACCCTTATTGCAACTGTTGGTCTTCACGGCGACGACATGCGAGATACCGCGGACTTGGTCTTAGGCTACATTAGAGAAGGAGGACCAAAGTATGATAGAGAATTTGCTGACTTTATTAGAAATCCAAGTCGAAATACGCTTACTGACCATACCGCAGATGTCTTAGTTGAATGTCTTAATTCATACAAGAGGGATAAAGACCGTATCAAAACAAATTTTGCAAAAGCACTGGATATCTACCGAGACATTTATGCCCAGAGAAAAGGAAGGGGCAAAATGCATCTGGTAGTTACCCAACCGCTTCGCCTTGATGAAGCAGAAAGTGCCCCTTACGCACCACTTGATGCAGAGAGAGGCGTCACTGGCAAGGTGAATATCAAAGATTATGGTCAAGGTGGCAAGATGGCAGGACTTTTGGTGACGGTGCCCTTTTACCAGATTGAACGTGACCTTTTGGCACGATTTGAGGCCGACACAGGGGTCCAAGTAACCTCTTTGCCTTTCTTAGATTTGTCAGGCAGACCAGAGCTGTGTGCTGATGATGGGCATTTCAACCGAGACGGGCAAAATGAAGTTGCCAATCTATTTATGCAGCTATTTAACATCTCTCACCCAGACTCACCTCAACAGCTCAGATTCACGAGAGAAGGAGGACCTCTTCTTATGGCAGCTTAGTATCGTGAAAGTGCGTTCTAGACGCCTTCTAGGACGTCTGATACACTTATTTTGTGAAAAAGCTATTCATTCTCATTATTGAAGGGACAACTCGTCCAAAAAGAGAGTCTATAAAAGCAGCAAAATTTATTTACGAAGTAGGAAAGACCATTGAGGAAATAGACGTAACACTTGTTTCTCCTGAAGATTTCAATTTACCTTACGATGGAAATGATGATGAAAACAGAGACCCAAGATATACAGAACTTACGGCAAAAGCAGATGCATTTTTTATTGTCACCCCTGAATACAATCATAGTTTTCCCGGGACATTAAAACGACTGCTCGACGCTGAACTTGATAACTATATTCATAAACCTGTTGCCTTTGCAGGTGTATCCAATGGAAGTTGGGGTGGAGTACGAGCGATAGAAGCACTAACAATGAGTGTTAGGGAAATGGGACTTGTTGCAACATTTACTGATATGCACTTTCCTCGAGTCCAAGATATGTTTGATGAAAATGGAAAGATTATTGATGAAAAGAATATTAAGCGAGTAAAGAAGTCTTTCAACGAACTCATTTGGATGGCAAAGACATTAAAATACGGACGTGATACTATTAAATCTGCATAATGGCATCTATTATTCAAGTTGATCACCTCGTTAAAAAATACAAGAAAGCAGAAAAAAATGCTGTTGATGATATTTCTTTTGAAGTTGCAGGAGGAGAATTCTTTGCACTATTAGGCCCAAATGGAGCAGGCAAGACTACAACAATTTCTATTATCACTACAACTCTTTCCAAGACCTCAGGCAGTGTCACCATTGCAGGATTTGACCTTGATGCCCATCAAAATGATGTGAGACACGCAATTGGCGTTATCTTTCAAAACCCTAGTCTTGACCTCAATTTAACAGCAGAAGAGAATATTAGATTTCATACTAGCCTCTATGGCCTGTACCCATTTCGACCTTCTTATGCGCTGATGCCAAGTGTTTATAAAAAACGAGTTGAAGAGCTGACTGAAGTTCTTAATATTAAGAATGACATTTTTAAACCTATCAAAACTTTCTCCGGCGGTATGAAAAGAAAATTAGAAATTGTGAGAAGCCTTATGCATAAGCCAAAAATCCTTTTTTTA